>NZ_DOPT01000094.1:0-161652 GCF_003512625.1 Herpetosiphon sp.
CAGTCCCAGCGATATACAATTCGCCTAATGCGCCGACTGGTAATGGCTGTTGTTGCGCATCCAACACATAGCATTGGGTATTCGCCAATGGTCGGCCAATTGGAAGCTGGGTTGAATTCAGCAGCAGTTCGGTGGTAATTTGGGCACATGTTGACCAAACACAGGTCTCGGTTGGGCCATACATATTCCAAACTTGGGCAACCCGCTCAAGTAGCGCTCCAGCCAAATCGCGTGGTAATGGCTCGCCGCCGCAGAGTGCCCGTAGATTGCTACCCTGCCAACCAGCCGCCAGCAACATCCGCCACGTCGCGGGGGTTGCCTGCATCGTGGTTATGTCATGTTGATTAATTAAGTTGATCAATTGTTCAGCATCGCCAGCAGCCTCGCGGCTAGCCAGCACAACCGTTGCCCCACAGAGCAACGGGCCATACAACTCAAGCACCGCGATATCGAACGACAAGGTAGTAACAGCCAACAACCGATCGCTGGAGGCAATCCCTGGCTTATGCTGAATTGATTGAACAAAATTGACCACTGCTTGATGCTCAAGCAACACACCCTTGGGCTTGCCAGTTGAGCCGGAGGTATAGATGGCATAGGCCAAATCGTGGGTTTGAGCGCTCGGCAACGGCGCAGTGGTTGGCATACGTGCCAAGCTATCAGCCACCTCATCGAGCGCAACCACCGCCCATGGGCCATGCTGAAGGCTTGAGGCTAGCGCTTGCGTTGAGGTCGCAGTCAGCAATACCCGAATATTGGAATCCTCGGCCATATAGCTTAGCCGCTCCAAGGGAAAACTAGGATCAAGTGGAACATAAGCTCCGCCCGCCTTGAGCACCCCCAATAAGGCCACCAACATCAAAGCCGAACGTTCGAGATGAATCCCCACCAAGCTATTTGGGCCAACTCCCAAGCCACATAAATAGTGGGCAATTTGATTCGATTGCTGCTCAAGCTCGGCATAACTCAAGCGTTGGTCAGCAGTGATAATCGCGATGTTTTGCGGTGTGCGCTGTGCTTGTTGCTGAAACAGCTCGTGCAAGCAATATGGACTAAGCGGTTGTTCGGTCGCATTCCAAGCCGCTAGCTGTTGGTGTTGCATGCCGAGGGTTGGCAATTGGGCCAAGGTTGTTTGCCGCGTGAGCGCCATTAGGGTTTGGCAAAAGCCCGTCAATACTGCTTCAATCAGGGCTGAATCAAAGCGCTCATTCGCATAACTGAGGCTACAAACCAGTTGCTCAGCCGGAGCAACCACCAGTGTCAGGGGGTAATTGGTTTGTTCAGTCGCTTGAATCTCGCTAATCTGTAAACTCGTTTGCTGATCGTCAGCCTGCTTGCTCGGGTAATTCTCAAACACCAAAATACTTTCGAATAGTGGTGTTGGCTGAGCGATAGTACTCCAGCTTTGAATATCAACAAGGCTGCTGGCGGCATATTGTTGGGCTTCAAGCTGTTGCTGTTGAAGCGTTTGGAGCCACGCGCCGACTGATTGCTCAGGATTCAGCGGCACAACGCAGGGCAAGGTATTGATAAACATTCCGACCATGTGTTCAGCCGCTGGCAAATTGGCGGGTCGGCCAGCAACCGTTAATCCAAACAACACTTGCAGTTGGCTACTATAGCGACCCAAGACATAGCCCCAAGCTGCTTGAGCCAAGGTGCTCAGGGTCACATGCTGGTCGCGGGCAAATTGGCTCAAGGCTTGGGTTTCAGCTGAAGTGAGCTGCATCTGAACTTTGGCCCAAGTTTGGCTTGCCTGATGTAAGCCAGTGTAATCGCAGGGCAAGGCAGTTGGTTGTTCTTGAGTCGCCAAATAATCGCGCCAAAATTGCTGGGCTTGACGTTGATCTTGGGCTTGCAACCAGCCAAGGTATTCGCGATAGGCTGGGGCTGGCGCTAAATTGGGTTGGCTACCAGCGATCAGGTTTTGATAGCATTCCACTACTTCACCCAATACCAGCGGCACCGACCAACCATCAAGCAACAAGTGATGATGCGTCCAAATACAGTGATAATGCTGTTCAGCCAGTTTGATCAGACTGATCCGCATTAATGGTGCTTGCTGAAGATCAAAGCCACGTTGACGGTCAGCTTGGGCAACGTCGTTAAGTTGATTTGATTCAATTTGTTCAACAGACCAATCGTGATAGCAAAGTTGAAAATTAGCCTGTGCCGCCACCACCTGACAGGGATGCTTCAGGCCATCGTTATAAAAGGCTGTCCGAAACACGGCATGGCGCTCGACGACCTGCTGCCAAGCCTGTTCAAACAAGCCTGGATCAATCGTGCCATCGAGCCGACATGCGACTTGCTCGATATAAAATTGCTGTTCGGGCGCAAGCAAGCTATGAAACAGCATGCCCTCTTGTAATGGCGTAAGCCGGTAGATATCCGCAATTGGTTGCTTAACCCGCAGAGCCAAACCATCTAATTCGCGCTGATTGAGTTGGGCATAAGGCACATCGCTCGGAGTTAAGCGTGGTTGCTGCATAGTGCGACAATGCTCAACTAAGGCTTCAAGCGTGCTGGCAAAGCTGCTGGCCCATTGTTCGAGCATCGTAGCCGCCGCCCAATCGCGGCAATATTCCCAATTCAAGGTCAGTACACCATTGTTGATATAGCCATTGATCTCGATGATACTACTGCGTGGCGTGGCGGGGTCTTGCTCGTCGCCAAGGTCAATTTCGGCAAGCCGCTTGAATGGTGCTGTGAGCGTGCCTTGATCGAGTTGCCCAAGGTAGTTGAAGGTAACAGCCAACGGTTGATTCAGCGTTAATGCTTGGCGAACCGTCGGATCGGGATGTTGATAGCGCAGCCCGCCATAGCTCAAGCCCTGATCTGGCACCGCGCGTAATTGCTCTTTCACCGCGATTATGCTTTCGGCAAGGGTTGGGTTGGCGGGCAAGCTCACATGTTGGGGATAGATGCTGGTGAGCCAGCCCACAGTGCGTGTCAAATCCAAATCAGCTTGATCGCCAAAGCGGCCATGGCTTTCGCGCTCAAGGCTTAGCCCTTGCTCGCCGCTCCATTCGCAATAGCTCAATACCAACGCCGCGAGCAATAGATCATCGATCGTCGTGCGATAGGCTTGATGCAGCTCACCGAGCAGGTTTGCGGTTAATTGTGGGCTAAGCGTATGTTGATAACGCAGGGTTTGCCCAACTACGTTATTGAGTTGTTGGTTTTGGCTAGCAACCAACGGCTTTAATTGTTGGATTGTCTGCTGCCAATAGCCAAGTTGGCTGAAAAACTGCTGACTGGTTTGCTGTTGCAGATACTCAGTCCATTCGGCGACGCTAGTGCTAGCAGGGAGAGGTTGCTGCTCATTTAATAGATAAGCGAGATCTTCAAGTAAAATTCGCCACGAAACCCCGTCGATAATCCAGTGATGAGCGATCAACAAGAGCCAAGCTTGCTCATTCTGCTGCAAATAGCTGGCATGCCACAGCGGCGCTTGGTGCAAGTGCAATTGTTGTTGGCGCTGGGCGGCGTAGGCGGTTATTTGGGCAGCAGCTGGCTGAGCAGGATCAAGCTTGAGCACATGCAAGGTTGGTTCAGCTGCATGCAGTTTTTGCTGAAACTGAGCATCACATGCGAGCCGTAAACTTGGATGCAATTGGGTTAATTGATTCAGGCTGGCTTGCAGCCGTTCAGGATCAAGCGCTGTGGTTAATTCAATCAACACACTTTGGTTGTAGTGGTGCGGATTCGGCGCTGCTAGCTCGCGAAACCAGTGTTGAACTGGCAAAAGCTGCTGTGGTGCGCGAGCTGGTTGTTGAATTGTGCTCGTCGCCTCAAGCGTGGGCAACACCTGCGCCAAAGCAGCGATTGTTTGATGTTGAAATAACAAGCGTGGCGTTAATCCCAAGCCCGCAGCGCGGCAGCGGCTGACCACTTGCATCGCCAAAATCGAATCGCCGCCCAAACCGAAGAAATTGGCATGGCGACCAACTGGCTGCCCAAGCACCTGCTGCCAAATTGCGGCCAGCGCTTGCTCAGTTGCACCTTCAGGCGCGATCTGTTCAGTTGCGCTGAGTTGGGTCGGTTTTAAGCCGAGTAAGGCCTTGCGATCAACTTTGCCATTGGGAGTTAATGGCAATTGCTCAAGCTCAACAATGCCGCTGGGCAGCATATATTCGGGGACACGAGTTTGGAGCCATTGCAGCAAGGCTGGTTGGTCAAGCGCTTGGGTGGTCACCACATAGGCGACTAACTGCGGATGGGGCGTGGTATGCACCAAAGCCACCGCATGCTGAATGCTGGAATATTGGGTTAGCGCGGTTTCAATCTCGCCTAGCTCAATCCGAAAGCCACGTAGCTTGATTTGCTGATCGCCACGCCCCAGAAATTCCAACTGACCAGTGCTCGTCCAGCGGGCGCGATCGCCAGTGCGATACATGCGTGCCCCAGCCAAACGCCCCCAAGGATCAGGGACAAAGCGCTCGCTGGTGAGGTCGGGGCGGCCAAGATAGGCGCTGGCCAAACGTTCGCCCGCCAAATACAGCTCGCCGATTGCCCCGTTTGGCACGGGCTGCAACCATTGATCAAGCACATACATCGCGGTGGCGGCAAATGGGCGGCCAATTGGCACGCTGCGCTCAGCAATCAACGGTTGATCAGCACTGAAATAGCAGCTATCAATCACCGCCTCGGTCACACCATATGAATTGATCAAGCGGGTGCTCGGCTCAAACACGGTTTGAAAACGCTGATACTCTTCGCCATACCACATATCCGAGCCAGCGATGACCAAGGGCATTGCCAGTTTTTGCTTGGTTAATGCCAAGTAATGACAAAGCTCGCGTAGCACTGCTGGCACAAATTCGCCACAATCAACCTGTTCACTGACAATCAGTTGATATAAATCGGCGGGCGAGAGCAAATAATCGCGAGGGCAAAGCACTAAGCGTCCGCCTGAACCGAGTGCCCGTACAAAATCGCCAGTGCAGACATCAAACGAAAACGCCGCCATTTGCAAATGCACCCGAATCTTGTCGCTCAACTGATAGGCCTGTTCCCAAGCGCGGTAGGTTTGAGCCAGCGGGCCGTGGGCAATCACGGTTCCTTTGGGCAAGCCAGTCGAGCCAGAGGTATAAATCACATAGGCTGGTTGTTGCGGGTGAATTGCTACGCCAAGCGCGGTCGCAGGATAATCACCCAGCGCATCGCTTAGTTGTTCCCAAATGACGAGCGGTTGCTCAAGCGGCAAACAATCGGCCAACCCAGCCTGGGTTAACACCAAACGCAGTTTGGCATCGCTGCACATAAAAGCCAAGCGCTCAAGCGGGTAACTTGGATCAAGCGGTAAATAAGCCGCGCCCGCCTTGAGCACACCCAACCAAGCAACTGGCATGGCTAGCGAGCGCTCAAAACAGAGGCCAACAAAATCGCCACAGCCAATGCCTTGCTCAATCAAATAGTGCGCCAAGCGATTGGCCGCCTGATCAAGTTGGGCATAGCTCAAATGCTGGCCTTGCCAGGTTACGGCCAAAGCATTTGGTTGAACCAGGGCATGCTGCTGAACCAAATGGTGAATCGGTTGGGCTGCGCTAATCGGCGCTTGAAAGCCCCAATCGGCCAAGCGCGAAATCGGCAGACTATACAAGGGATGCTCAGGCGCAGCACAAACATAGCTCAAGGTCTGTTCAAAATCTTCAATCCAGCGCTCGATTGTGCTTGGTGCGAACAGATCGGTGGCAAACTCGACCTGTCCAGTAAAGCCACTCGCCAAATCTTGCATCGTCCACGACAGATCAAACATCGCCGTGCCTTCGCCAAGTTCATCAAGCAAGCATGGCTCAAAACTAAGATTGGGAAGTTGCAAGCTGCTCGTTGGCGCAGTTTGCAAATCAAACATCACTTGAAAAATTGGGTTATAGCCTAAAGTGCGCTCCGGTTGCAAGGCCTCGACCACCTGAGCAAATGGTGCATCCTGATTGGCAAAGGCGGCCAAACTGACCGCTTGGGTTTGGCGTAACAGCGCTGAAAATGGCAGATTGCGATCAGGCTTGATCCGCATCACCAAACTGTTGACGAAAAACCCAATCAAATGTTCAGTTTCTAGGCGGTTGCGATTGGCAATCGGTGTGCCAATTGGCAGATCGTGGCTGCCAGTCATGCGAGCGAGCCAAAAAGCGAAACCTGCCAGCAAGGTCATATAGGGCGTGCAACCATAGCGCTGACCAACGTGGCGAATTTGCTGGCTAAGGCAAGCTGAAAGCGCAAAATGGCAGGTTTTGCCGCGCCACGATTGGCTAGAAGGGCGCGGATAATCGCTGGGTAGCTCCAACAAGGCTGGTGCGCCAAGCAAAGTATCGTGCCAAAATTGCACCTGTTTTTGCCAAAGCGGCGCTTGCGCCGGATCACGCTGCCAAGCAGCAAAATCGCCATATTGAATTGGCAGGGCTGGAAATTGCGGTCGGGTGGCTTGGGCAAAGGCTTGGTAACTGGTGGTTAATTCATGAATCAAGCAGCCCATTGACCAACCATCAGCAATTGTGTGGTGCATCACCACCAGCAGCATGGCTTGCTCAGCGCCAAGTTGCACCACCACCACGCGCAATAATGGCCCGTTGCTCAAATCGAAGCCAGCCAAAGCTTGCTCGCGTAGATACTGCAAGGCCTGTTGGCGCGGCGCGGCAGCGCTCGAATAATCGGCAATTTCTAATGGCAATTCGCTCAAGTTTGGCGTTGGATGAACCTGTTGAATTGGCTGGCCCGCAACGGTTGGAAAGCTAGTACGCAAAATTTCATGGCGTTCGAGGCTCAGCTGGAGCGCTCGCGCCAATAATTCGGGCTTGAACGCGCCCTGAATTTCAAAACAGCCCGACAAATTGTAGGCAGTGCTTTGGCCTTCGAGTTGGTCAAGAAACCACAGCCGTTCTTGGCCAAAGGAAAGCGGTAAAGGCGTAGTTCGTGGGCTTGGCTGAATCGCTGCATTCGAATTGGCCGTCGCCTGATAGTGCTCGAACCAAGCAATTAATTGCGGTTTTTGCTCACTCAGCGCAGCCCGTAATTCGGGTGTTAATGCCCCTTTAGGTGCGTTTACCCGCAGATTTGCCCCATCGAGCCACAATTTTATGTCGAGTGCATTTAATTGTTCGAGCAATGCTTGAACCGCGCTCATAACTCAATCTCCTCACGCTCGCCACCGCCAACTGCTTGGGCTTGTAACGTTTGGCTAAGCTGCTGCTGCCGAATATGCTCGGCCAAGCCTTGAAGGGTTGGCGCTTCAAAAAGCAGCTGTAGCGGTAGATCAAGTTGAAGTTGCTGACGAATTCGGCCAAGCACTTGGGTTGCTAACAACGAATGGCCGCCCAAATCGAAGAAATTATCATGAATGCTAAGTTCGTTTACGCCGAGTAAATCGTGCCAAATTGCCGCAAGTTGCTGTTCAAGTTGGCTGCGTGGAGCCTCGAAATTGGCTGAACGTGGACGATGCGTCGTGATTGGCGCAGCAACTGTCGGTTGTGGATAGAGCCAGCGCTGACGACGTGCAGCAACATCACCCACAACTACTTGCGGGTTGAGTACGCCGCGTTGTTGGACAATCGCACTTAGCGCAGCCCAGCCTTGTTCAAAGCTCAAGCGTTGAGGATCGGCTTCATCGGCGCTTTGCCAACCATCCCAGTTGATGCAATACCACGGTACAGCGCTTGATTGATTGAGTTGATGCACGATGGCATGTTGGGCAATGTTGGCGCTGGCATAGCAGGCAAAGCCCAGCCCACCCAAATCACTGGCCAACGACGACATCACCACCGCCCAATCGAGTTTCCAAGGCCGCACCATCATGGCAAGGTTTTGGGTTCCCTGGAGCTTGGCCGCCATCAGCGCATCCCAAGTTGCTTGGGTGGTGTCAGTACAAGCAATTTGGGCGGCACTGCCCGCTGCGTGAATCAGGCCATGACATTGGCCCCAATGGGTTTCGACCAGCGCCAAGGCTTCGGCTAATTGTTTAGGCTGTGCCACATCGGCCTGAATAATTAAGGCCTCACCACCACGTTCGGTAATCTGCTGTTGCAAATCATAGGCAGCGGGCGACTCAGGCACGAGCGAACGGCTCAAAATTGCGATCTTGGCCTGATATTGTTGGGCTAGTTGGAGCGCAATTTGACGACCCAGTCCGCCGTTGCCACCCGTAATCAAATAGCAACCACCAACGAGGAAGCCCTGCTGATTGGTTGGTAAGCTTGCAACCCTGGCCTGCGGCACAAACCGATTGAAACCACGCAATGCCACCACTGGCTCGCTGGCACTTTGTAGCTCTTGGGCCAACATACTCGGCCACGCTTGATGGGTAAAATCAAGGTCAAGCCAATGGCTGCTGATTTCGGGATATTCTTGGGCCAAAACCATCGCCACCCCGCGCAATGCAGCATCATGCGGGTTGAGATCTTCATGCGGAGCAATCGCCAAACTCTGGCTGCTTACAACATGCAAATGTACCTGGGCTAGCCCCAACTCGCGCACCCGCTTGGCGATCGTCAACAGATCAGCGGCGGCTGACCATGCTGAGAGGCTGCTGAAGTTGCTGAAATAGATGATTTGGCTGGTCGTAGAATTAAGTTGTTTGCTCTGTTGGGCAAACGTATCTTGATTGCAAATATAGAGCTGCTGATCGGCGGCAAATTGTTCGAGCAGCCGTTCGATAGTGCTTGGTTGGCTGCCCCACACCAGCCAGGTGCTGGCTTGGATTGGGGTGGTTGCCAAGCTTTGAGCCTGCCAGGTTGGGGTATTGATGCTTATTTGATTGCTTGCGCGGGGTGCGTGGGCCTGTTCTGCCTCAATCCAATGGCGTTGGTGATCGAACGCATAGGTTGGCAACCAAACTTTATGACATGATGTTTGATGTAGAGCCTGCCACAGCACCGTCATGCCTGCTTGCCACAATTGACCTAAACTTTGCAACATCACGGCTAAATCGGCTTGCTTAACCTGTGGATGCGGCAAACTGGTGAGAATCAACGGCGTTTGAGCAGCCTGGCTGGCACGGGCAAAGGTTGCCAGCGTATGCCCAGGCCCAAGCTCCTGCACAATCCAAGCATCATCGGCCAACAACTGGGCCAAACAAGCAGCACACTGCACTGGATTAACAATCTGTTCAAGCCAATAGTCAACACTGGTAGCTTGGACCGCCGTCAGCCATGTACCACTCACATTCGAGAGGATCGGGATGGTTGGCGCTTGAAGTTGCACATCGGCAAAGTGCTGGCGAAACGCTGCCAACATCGGCTGCATTGCTCGCGAATGAAAGGCATGCGAGGTGTGCAGTATGCGTGATTCGATGCCACGCTCGTTCAATTGCTGCTGAAAGGCTTGGATCGCCACATGCTCACCAGCGACCACCAACAGCTGATTGGTATTGATCGCCGCCAAATCAAGTTCAGCAGGCAAGATTGGCTGAATCTGATCGCGGCTGGCGTTAATGCTGAGCATCGCTCCGCTAGGCAATTGGTTCATCAACTGGCCACGCACCACCACCAAGCGCACAGCAGTCGGTAAATCCAGCACATTGGCAACACAAGCGGCCACATATTCGCCAATGCTATGGCCAAACAAGGCTTGTGGTTGAATGCCCCACGCCAACCATTGTTGCGCCAAGGCATATTCCAGCATAAACAAACATGGCTGCGCGACGTTCGTCGCCGTCAGATCGCCCGAATGATCGAACATCATTTGCCGCAGATCGTAGCCGAGTAAGGGTTGAGCATAGCGATTCACCAGATCAATTGCTTGGCGAAAAGCGGGTGCTTGCTGATAGAGTTCAGCGGCCATCCCAGCACATTGGCTGCCCTGCCCCGAAAAGAGCCAAGCAACCTTGGGCGGTTGGCTGGCAAACTCACGGATTGGGCTGGTCAACAAGGCTTGGCTGGCTTGTTCATGGCTTTTGGCAACCACAAAACTGCGTTGAGCAAAGGCTTGCCGTGCAGTTTGCAGGGTATAGGCTACATCAGCCAACGATTGCGCTGGGTTAGTTTGCAGATGCGCCGCCAGCCGCTCGGTTTGCTGCTCTAGCGACCAAACGCTGGCCGCCGAAATTGGCAGCAATTGCCATGATTCAGCCTGAGCTTGCTTGGCGATTGGTTCGGCTGCCGCCAGCACCACATGGGCATTCGTACCGCCAATGCCAAATGAACTGACTCCAGCATAAAGATTTGCATCCCAAGCGCTCGCAGTCGGGTTCAAATAAAATGGTGATTGTTGCAAATTGCTATGTGGAATGGTGGCATAGGCGGTTGGTGGTCGTTGGCGATGATGAAGGGCCAAGGCAGTTTTGATCAAGCCTGCCACCCCAGCCGCATTATCGAGATGACCAATATTAGCTTTGAGCGTGCCTAAGGCGCACCAGGCTTGTGCAGCAGTTGCCCCAAAAACCTTTTTGAGCGCTGCTAACTCGATTGGATCGCCAAGGTTGGTCGCGGTGCCATGGGTTTCAAGGTAGCCAACCATGCTCGGCTCAACTTCGGCCAAGGCCAAGGCTTCGGCCACAACCTGGGCCTGACCCTTGATGCTTGGTGCGGTAAAGCCAACTTTCTGAGCGCCATCATTATTAATTGCGCTCCCCTTGATCACTGCCCAAATTGGATCGCCATCAGCTACTGCATCAATCGCTCGTTTGAGCAACACCATGCCAGCGCCGCTACTGCCAATTGTGCCCGCCGCCTCGCTGGTAAAAGGCTTGCAATTGCCATCAGGCGAGTGGATCATGCCAGCTTGATAGAGGTGGCCTTGCATTTGGGGAATCCGCAGCGCTGCGCCACCAGCCAGCGCCATCGCACTTTCGCCATTCAGAATGCTCTGAATTGCCATATGGGTTGCCACCAACGAGGTTGAGCAGGCGGTTTGCACGCTGACGCTCGGCCCGAGCAAATTCAGCTTGAATGAAATTCGGGTTGGCGCATAATCTTTATCATTGGCGAGCATCACGGCATAATCGCCATTGCGCTCGATTGCGCTTGGATTGGCTAGCACCTGTTGCAACAAATAGTTATTTGCGCCGACTCCCACAAAAACCCCAACTTTTTGTGGCTGTTTAAGCGCATAGCCCGCCTGCTCCAAGGCTTCCCATGCACATTCCAGCAACATCCGCTGCTGTGGATCAAGCAAGGCGGCCTCATTGGGCGTAATGCCCCAAAAGTTATGATCAAAGCCAGCAATATCGTCAAGCAGCAAGGGCGCACGTTTGACGTAGGCGGGATCGTTGAGCAGGGCTTGGTCGATTCCGCTGGCCTGAAGTTGTCGCAGATCTAGATCGGTAATGCAGACAATTCCTTGGCAGATATTATGCCAAAAGGTTGTCAGATTGTTGGCCCCTGGGAAGCGTCCAGCCATCCCAATGATTGCAATATCAGTGTCGGTATAGGCGTGCATCAATTATTCCTCATCAAGATTAAGCTGGACTTGTTGGCGGCGTTGACGGCGTTGGGCTTGGCTTTGTTGGCGTTGGCTACGTTGGTGGACTTGATCTTCGATCGTTGGTGTTAACTCGCTTGGTTGTTCGCTCAGGGCTACGGCCAAGGCCGCAATCGTTGGGTGCTCAAACAACAACATCAATTCGATTGAACGATTTAAGGCTGTTTCCAAGCGGCTATGAACTTGAATCAAGGCCAAAGAATGGCCGCCAAGGTCGAAAAATGGCCGTTCAACTTGGTTAATTGGACGTTCGAGCACCACTGACCAAATTGCCGCGATGGTTTGTTCCAGTGCATTTTGCGGCTGACGTTGTGGGGTTTCTGCGCCAAGTTGCGGGGTTGGCAAGGCTTTGCGATTCAACTTGCCATTGCTGCTCAAGGGCAATTCAGCCAATTGCAGCCAATGCGCCGGAATCATGGCCTCAGGCAGTCGCGCCCGCAACCACGAGCGCAAGGCAGTTTCTTCGGGCACAGCCTGATCTGGCCGCGCAACCCAATAGGCCACCAATTGCCCAGCATGATGATGTACAACGATTTGCGCAATCGCTGGATGTTGGCTGAGTTGATGTTCAATCTCGCCCAACTCAACCCGAATACCGCGCACTTTGATTTGGAAATCGTTGCGGCCAAGGTATTCAATCGCGCCATCATCGCGCCAACGAGCCAAATCGCCAGTACGATACAAACGTGCGCCTGCTTGGCTAGCGTAGGGATGGGGAATAAAACGCTCGGCGGTCAAATCGGGGCGTTCAGCATAACCTCGCGCCAAATTCAGCCCACCAATCAGCAACTCGCCAGCAACCCCAACCGGCACTGGCTGCATTCGGGCATCGAGAATATAAAGCTGGGTGTTGGCAATCGGGCGGCCAATTGGCACGCTTGGCTCGGCGTTCGGTTGATAATGCCAGGCACTCACATCAACCGCCGCTTCAGTTGGCCCATACAAGTTATGTAAATCGGCATTCAACGTTTGGCAAAAACGAGCGCTGGTTTCGGCGCTCAAGGCCTCGCCACTGCAAAAAACTTGACGCAAGCTCGTGCAATTGGCTGCTTGTGGTTCTTCCAAAAATAAGCTGAGCATCGACGGCACAAAGTGAATTGTGGTTACCTTTTGGGCCTGAATCGTCTCAGCCAAATAGCGTCGATCAAGGTGACCCGCCGGACGAGCAACCACCAATTTAGCGCCAGTCATCAGCGGCCAGAAAAATTCCCAGACCGAAACATCAAAGCTGTAGGGCGTTTTTTGCAACACCACATCAGCCGCTGTTAATTGATAGCGCTGCTGCATCCACAACAAGCGGTTAACAATCGCCTGATGGCTGTTGATCACGCCTTTGGGCTTGCCGGTCGAGCCAGAGGTGTAAATCATATAGGCCGCGTTGAGTGGGTGGATTATTGGCGGATTAAAGCTCAGGCTGTGGTTTGGCTGCCACGCTTGATCAAACAGCAAGACCGGAATTGTGGCTTGGCCGAGTTTGGGAGTATCAGTGATCACCACCCGTGGCGCAGCATCAGCCAGCATCGCCAAGACCCGCTCGCTGGGGTAGGCTGGATCAAACGGCACATAAGCAGCGCCCGCTTTGACAATCGCCAAAAGTGCAATTACCAGTTGTGCCGAGCGCTCCATCAACACCCCAACCCGATCATCAACCTGCACGCCATGGGCTTGCAAGCTGGCGGCAAGCTGGGTTACTCGCTGATCCAGCTCGGCATAGCTGTAGTGATGATGTTCATCAGAGAGTGCCGGAGCGTTGGGCGTGCGCTGCACTTGCTGAGCCAATACATCAACCAAAAGCTCGCTTGAATCCCAAATTTGGGCGGTGTTATTCCACTCATTGAGCAATTGGGCTTGTTCGGCGGCATCGAGCACGCTTAATTCGCCAACCGTGGTGGCCAACGGCAGTTGTTGGAGCACATGGGCCAAATGGCGGGCAAGTTGAGCGATGCGAGTTGTTGAATACACCGCTTGGTCATAGCTCAACTTCAAAGTCAGCGCAGCATCAGGCAGCACCAACAAGGTCAGCGGTAAGTTGGTTTGCTCAGTAGTTTTCGCATCAACAATCGCCAAATCGCTGACTGCTTGCTCAACACTAGCGGCAATCGGGTAGTTTTCAAAAACCAGCAACGTTTCAAATAAGTGTTGGCTAGCGGGAATCTGGCTGGCCTGCTGAATTGTGGTCAATGGCGTGGCCGCAAAATCGTTGCAACGGCTTTGTTGGGCTTGCAAGGCTTGTAACCATGCCACAATCGGTTGTTGCGAATCGAGCTTGACCCGTACAGGCAAGCTATTGATACACAAGCCAACTAAATGCTCCATGCCTGCAATGTCGGTTGGTCGGCCTGCCACCGTCGCGCCAAACAGCACATCATCGAGCGCATTGTAGCGACCAAGCAGCACTGCCCAAGCGCCTTGCACCAAGGTATTCAAAGTGACATGCTGTTGGCGTGCCCACTGCTGAAGCGCTTGGGTCTGGCTTGGCGTAAGTTGCAGGCTATATTCGTGATAGCCGCTGGTTGCCTGGGGCGCTGCATGTGGCGCAGGCAACGGTGTTGGTTCAGTCAAATCGGCCAAATAGTCGCGCCAAAACTGCTGCGCCTGCTGCTGATCGTAGCTCGTGGCCCAGGCAATGTAGTCGCGATAGGCGACCGCTGGAGCTAATTGCAGTGGTTGAGCTTGATCAACATGACCATAGATGCCAAATAATTCGGCCAACACATTGGCGATCGACCAGCCATCGAGCAGCAAGTGATGATGCGTCCAGAGACAGTGATAGCGCTGTTCTGCTAGTTTGATCCACGTCCAGCGCAGCAAGGGCGCTTGGGTAAGGCTGAATGGCTGGGTGCGATCGGCTTCGCGCAAAGCCGCAAGTAATTCGGCTTGTTCATCAGGTGCAATGGCTTGCCAATCGAGTACCCGCCACGGGGTATCGACATGCTCAAGCACAATTTGCAGCGGCTGCGGCAAGCCTTCGGTACAAAATGCTGTGCGCAAAACCGCATGGCGCTGCTGAACTTGCTGCCAAGCAATTTGCAAACTGACCAAATCGAGCGGGCCATTGACCGTCCACTCAACTTGTTCGAGATAGACGCTTGATTGAGGATTGAGCAAGCTATGGTAGAGCATGCCAACTTGCAAGGGAGCTAAGGGATACACATCAACTGGCGTGAGGTTTTGGCCATGATACCGCGCCAATAATTGATCAAGCGTCGGCTGATCGAGCTTGGCTAAAGCAACATCGCTAGGGGTTAAGCTCAGGCGGAGTTGCTGGCGACAAGCGCCAATCAAGGCTTTGAGTGCAGCAACACAGGCGCTAGCCAAACGTTCAATCGTCTGTTGCTGGTGCCATGTTTGGTTGTATTCCCAGTCGAACTGCAACTGACCATCGCGAATATAGCTAGCCACATTCAACAAATGGCCGCGTGGTGTACTCGCCGCCACATCTGCGCCAGTCGATTCGGGGGCAATCCCAAGTAATGGTGGCATGCTGACGCTCTGATCGAGCTGGCCAAGATAGTTGAAAACCAAGGGAACCGCTTGGGTTGGCTGTAATTGCGGCGCAGTTGCCGAATTAAGGTAGCGCAAAATCCCAAAACTCTGACCGCCCGCTGGCACTGCCCGTAATTGCTCTTTGATCGCCTTCAAGGCCGCTAAGGGCGCTGGATCGGCAGGTAAATCAAGTGCAACCGGATACAAACTGGTAAACCAACCAACGCTGCGGCTGAGATCGTCGCTTGGCTCGGGGCTAAATCGCCCATGGCTTTCGAGATCGATCACCCAATGGCGTTGTTCGGCCCAGCCTGCTAAGGTTTGGGTCAAGGCAGTCAGCAACAGATCGTTGATATTCACCCGCACTGCTTGTTGACAATCGTGCAACAAGGCTTGGGTTGTGACTTGATCAAGTGTGGTGTGCACAAAAACTGCATCGCGGGTGAGGTTTTGCCCGCTATTGGGCACATGATCAAGTGGCACAGGGCTGATATTGGCAATTTGCTGCTGCCAAAAGCTCAAATCAGCCAAATATTGGGGATGAGTGGCTTCAGCTTGGAGCCGATTGGCCCACACACTCCAAGGCGTGGTGCTGGGAATTGCGGCTGCCCCATTCAAGGCCATAGCTAAATCTTCGAGCACAATCCGCCACGAAACTCCATCGATCACCAAGTGATGCGCCACCAAAATCAGGCGGGCTTGGGTTGGGGTACGCACCAAGGTTGCGGCAAAACTTGGGCCATGCTCCAAGTGCAAATGTTGCTGCATGCGTTGGCAAATATGCCCAAGCATCGTCGGCCAATTATTCGAATCGTCGGCGCAATGCTGAACCGCCACGTTGATCGAGCGCGAATCGCCATACCACTGGCGTTGCTGTGGCTCAAATTGCCAGCGTACTCGCAAAATTGGGTGCAAGCTGACCAAACGATCAAGCGCTGCTTGGATTGCTGCTGGCGCTAAATCGGGCGCAACCACCAACATCAAGCTTTGATTGAAATGCTGAGGATTGTTTGGCCGCAATTCGCGCAACCAATGGCCAATCGATGTCCAAGCAATCTCGCCTTCGAGTTGGTAGCTTGGTTGTTCAAGCGCAAGGCTACTGGCCTGCTGTTCAAGCATCAGCGCCAATTCAGCGATTGTTTGGTGCTGAAAAAGTTGGCGCGGGCTAAGATTAAGCCCCGCAGCGCGAGCACGACTGACCACCTGCATGGCAATAATCGAGTCGCCGCCGAGGCTGAAGAAATTGACCTCGCGGCTGGCGATAGTTTGACCAAGCGCCACGCTCCAGAGGTCGGCCAATTGTTGCTCAAGCGGCGATTGTAGCGGGGTGCTGCTGGTTGGCGTGGCTTGTTCTGCTTCAGGTGCGGGCAACGCTTGACGATCGAGCTTGCCATTGCTGGTCAAAGGAAAACTAGCTAGTTCGATCAAGGCACTTGGCCACATATACTCAGGCAAGCGTTCGCGGAGTTGCTGGTTGATCGCCGCCAGATCGAGGCTTGGGTCAGTTTGTGCGCCGACGCTGCGCATCTGCGTTTTGGCAATCAGATAGCCAACCAAACGTTTATGGCCTGGCCGATCTTCACGCACAATCACCGCCGCCGATTGCACTGCCGCATGCTGGCTCAGGGCAGCTTCAATTTCGCCCAGCTCAATTCGGAAGCCACGAATTTTGACTTGCAGATCGATTCGGCCAAGGTACTCTAGCTCACCATTTGGCCAGTAGCGCACCAAATCGCCTGAACGATACCAACGGCTGTTGCTGGGCAAATCGGGAGTTGACGCATCGGCTTGGATAAAACGCTGGGCGTTCAATTCAGGCCGTTCGAGATAGCCCTGAGCCACGCCAGCCCCACCAACATACAACTCGCCCGCCACCCCAACTCCAGCCTGACGACCCTGCGCATCAAGCACCGCTAGCGCCAAATCGGGAATCGGGCAACCAATCACGCTGCCAAGGCCTGCCTGCAAATCAGCCAAACGAATCGGTCGATAGGTCACATGCACTGTGGTTTCGGTGATGCCATACATATTTACTAGTTGCGGCTGTTGATCACCATAGCGTGCAAACCACGGCGCCAGTTGGGCTAGATCAAGCGCCTCGCCACCAAAAATCACCGTGCGCAAGGCTAAACGTTGTTCAGCCAAACTATCAGCTTGAATCAGTTGGTAAAAAGCCGAAGGCGTTTGATTGAGCACCGTTACGTGTTGTTGCCGCAGTAATTGATGGAAGGCCTCAGGATTACGGCTGACCCAGTAGGGCACAACCACCAAATGGCCGCCATACAACAACGCGCCCCACAATTCCCAAACCGAGAAATCAAAGGCATACGAATGGAATAGCGTCCAAACATCGTGCTGATTGAATTGATACCACGCATTAGTTGCCAGCATCAATCGTGCAACGTTGGCATGGCTCACCACCACACCTTTGGGGTTGCCAGTTGAGCCAGAGGTATAAATGACATAGGCTGGATTTTCTGTTGAGCAGACAACACTGGGTGGCGTTGTGGGATAAGCATCCATCGGCTGATCAAGCAAATAGCACTGTTCAGCTTGCACCACATCACGCAAATGGCGCTGCGTTACAATATGGCGAATCGCTGCATCGGCCTGCACAAAGGCTAAACGTTCGCGAGGGTAGGTCGGGTCGAGTGGCACATAGGCCGCGCCTGCCTTGAGAATCGCCAAAATACCCACGACCAATTCGAGTGAACGCTCAACACACAAGCCAACCAAATTGCCAACCGTCACACCTTGGGCGATCAAGCCATGAGCAACTTGGTTGCTGCGCTGATCAAGCTCGGCGTAGCTCAACCAAGTATCCTCAAAACTCAGCGCCTTGGCCTTGGGATGGGCTTGTACTTGTTGGGCAAACCATTCATGCAAACAGAGCGGCGGTGCATAATTGGGTGCTTGCCAGTTGCCCCATGCTTGTAAATTTGCCCGCTGGTTTGGCGTAACCAAGCTTAATTCGGCCACACTACTAGCCGTAGTCAAACTCAACAAGATTCGCTGCAATTGGGCCAGCAACAATTCAGCACTAGCTTGATCATAGCGATCGTGATCGACGCTCAAGCTCAAACGCAATTGCTCGCCAGGCACAACAATCAAGGTAACTGGATAATTGGTATGTTCGGCGAGGCTGAGTTGCTCAATCTGCAAGCCTGCTTGGCTGGCATCGGTTGCTTGCAATGGATAATTTTCGAAAACGACGATGCTCTCAAACAAGCTTGAACCATGGGCTAGCTCGCTCCAGCGTTGAATATCAACCAAAGCACTGGCGCTATGCTGTTGCAATTCGCCATAGGCAGCTTGCAGGGTTTGCAGCCATGTTTGCGGTGATTGGCTCGGCTCACATTTAGCGCGAATTGGCAGGGTATTGATGCACAAGCCAATCAATTGTTCGCTTTGGTAGATTTCGGCGGGCCGTTCAGCAAACGTCGCGCCAAACACCACATCATTGGTTTGGCTATGTTGAGCTAAAAGATAGGCCCAAGCCGCCTGCACACAGGTATTCAAGGTCACTTGGCTTTGGCGTGCCCAGCTTTGTAATTGGCTGGTTTCGGCGCTAGTTAGCTGCTGGTTATATTCAGCAAAACGCTGGCTCATGCTGCGTTGGCTTGAACGCTGCAATGGCAAAGGCGTTGGATAGCTAAAATCGGCCAAATAGCCACGCCAAAATTGCTCAGCTTGGGCTTGATCGTGCTGTTGCAGCCAATCGATATAGGCACGATAGGCTGGGGCAGGCGCTTGATTGAGGGTTGTGCCTCGCCGCAAGGCTGCATAGTGTTGCAACACTTCTTCAAACAATAAGGCCACCGACCAACCATCAAGCAAAAGGTGGTGAAACGTCCAAACCCAATGCCACTGATCATCGGCTAGTTGCACCACAACCCAACGCTGCAAGGGTGCTTGATCGAGCGCAAATGGCTGTTGGCGATCATTCTCTAGTAATATGTCAAGTTCATAGGCCTGTTGGGCAGCGCTAAGAGTGCGCCAATCGAGCACTTGAAACGGCAATTCGACCGCTTCATAGACGACTTGCAACGGTTTTTCGAGTTCTTCCCAGAAAAAACCACTGCGCAAAATCGTATGCCGAGCCACCACCATGTGCCATGCTTGGCGAAAACACGCGAGATCAAGTTGGCCACGCAAGCGCGATTGCACCTGTTCAAGGTACATTCCAGCAGTCGGGCTAGCGATGGTATGAAACAGCATGCCCTGCTGCATTGGCGATAATTCATAAATATCCTGAATATTGTCCACCGCTATTGCCCCTTTGCTTTCAAACGAGCCAACAATCGATCGAGATCGTTGGCCTTGACGCGAGCTGCTGGAAAATCCGAGGGAGCCAAGCTAGCAGTTGTGGTTGGTACTTGCAACAACTCGGCTAAGGCTATTTGATACTGCTCGGCCAAGTGTTCAACGGCTGCCCGCGCTGTCTGATGACATTCCCAATCGAACACCAAACAGCCATCAGTGCTATAACAATTAAGCTCTAAGGCATGACTGCGTTGGTTGGTGGGAGCCAAGGTTTGGCTGGCAAACTCCAAATTTAGCCCTTGGAATGGTGCTAAAGTTTGTTGGTTATCGAGCTGACCAAGGTAGTTGAAGGCAATTGCTGGGGCGTGAGTTGGCACAAGGCTCGCGCGAATCGCTGGATCAGCGTGCAAATAGCGCAACATGCCATAGCCCGCTCCGGCTTGCGGCACTGCCCGCAAGCTTTCTTTGATCTGCTTAATCCACTGGTTTGGCTCATTGGTAGTGGGGAAATCCAAGCGCACTGGGTACAAACTGGTGAACCAGCCCAAACTCCGGCTGAAATCATGCTCAGGGTCAAGCGATTCGCGACCATGGCTTTCAATATCAAGCACTAATTGTTGTAGATTTGACCAACGCTGGAAAGCTATCGCCAAGCCAGTGATCAGCAACTCGGCCACGCTGGTACGGCTGCGCTCAGGTGCGTGATGCAGCAGTTGCTCGGTCAATTCAGGATTAAGCTTGGTTTGAAAGCGCTGTGCTTCGCCAACCAACCCCGCTTGAGCTAGCTGAGGAATCGGCGTGATGGCTTCAATCGTCGAGCGCCAATAGGCGAGTTGGCTCAGCAATTGCGGGGTTTGGGCTTGCTGCACCTGATATTCGGCCCACTCACTAAATGGCGTGGTTGCCGCTGGCACAGCTTGTTGGTTGAGCAACAAAGCCAAATCTTCGAGCACAATTCGCCACGAAACCCCGTCGATAATGCTATGGTGCGCCACCAACAGCAATTGATCGTGGTCGATACCACGCCACAACGAGGCTCGTAACAACGGCACTTGAGCTAAATCGAATGAAGCTTGCAATTCGGCATCACAGACTTGTTGCTGGCTTAATGTTGGTTGCTGTAATTCGCGCAAGGGCACGCTGGCGGCTGGCTCATAGCGTTGTTGCCAAGCCGCAGTTTGGGTAAAGATCAAACGCAAACTTGGGTGCAAACGCACTAATTGATCAAGCGCTGCCTGTATTTGTTCGGTCGCTAACCCCGTTTGTAACTTGAGCACAATACTTTGGTTGACATGGGCGGGCTGGGCCAGTTGGCGCTCAAATAGCCAATGTTGCATTGGGCTAAGCGGCACAATGCCCTGCAAACTCAAGGGATCAAGCGCGGGCTTAGCTTGGGTTTGCTGGCGAATCGCTTGGGCCAAGCTGGCAATCGTTTGGTTTTGGAACAACAAGCGTGGGGTTAGAATCAGGCCATGCTGCCGTGCAATGCCGACTACCTGCATCACCAAAATCGAATCGCCACCAAGGCTAAAGAAATTGGCATGGCGATCAACGGCCTTCAGTCCTAACACTCGCTGCCAAATAGCCATCAATTGAGCTTCATACTGATCGAGTGGGGTGGTTTGGGCCGAATCAAGCGCAGTTTGGTTGATCTCAGGCGCGGGCAGCGCTTGACGATCAACTTTGCCATTGGGGGTTAATGGCAAGCTATCGAGCCAAATCACCACGCTTGGCAGCATATAGTGGGGCAACTGTTGGGCAACATGGGTCAAAACAATCGAAGTATCCTGATTGGCAGTTGGCTCAGCGACCACATAGGCAACCAGTCGCTTATGTCCAGGCCGATCTTCGCGAATCATGGCCACCGCCGCGTGCACCGTCGGATGGCTCGCCAGCGTGGCTTCGATCTCGCCAAGCTCAATTCGAAAGCCATGGAGTTTGACTTGCTGATCGATCCGCCCAAGATATTCGAGATTACCATCGGGCAGATAGCGCACCAAATCGCCTGAACGATACAAGCGTTCAAACGCTGGCTGAGGCTGTTGGCAACGGGCAAGTTCTGCCTGCACCCCAGCCAATTGTTCCAGCCGCACAAAGCGCTCGGCGGTCAATTCAGGCCGCCCATGGTAGCCGCGCCCAACACCCAAGCCAGCGATATACAACTCGCCAGGCACGCCAATCGGCACTGGCAAACCTGCCGGATCAAGCACATACAACTGGGTATTGGCAATCGGGCGGCCAATCGGCACGGCAGCCCATTCGCTTGGCGCAGCTTGGGCTTGATAGATCACACAGCCAACTACCGTCTCGGTTGGGCCATATTCATTGATCAAGCGCAGGTTGGGAGCGTTGGTTTGCCAAAAGGCCACATGTTGCTGCAACAAGGCCTCGCCGCCAATCACAAAGGCCTTGCTTGAGCCAATTTGGTCGGGCGCAACCAGCTGACTAAGCGCTTCCATATGCGCTGGGGTGATTTTGAGCACGCTATAATCTTCGCTGCTCAGGCGTTGCGCCAAGACTTCTAGCTCATCCTGCTCAGGCAGCAAATCGATGGTTTTGCCCGTACAGAGTGGCCCCCACAATGCCGTAATTGTGGCATCGAAGGCCAACGACGAGGCCAGCGGTGCACCAGCACCCTGCTCAAATGGATAATAATGAATCGCCCAGTGCAGATAATTCACCACCCCTTGATGCTGAATCAGCACACCTTTGGGCTTGCCAGTCGAGCCAGAGGTATAAATCACATAGGCCAATTGCTGCGGGTCGAAATCAACCATCGGAGCAGTGGTTGGCAAGCTAGCCAGCGTTTCAGCTTCGGCTACAACATCAAGCGTTTCAGCTGTACTAACGAGGGTTGGCAGCGCCTGATGGCTGGCTTGCACAATCAAACTCGCCGCCGAATCGGCCACCAAATAGTGCAAGCGTTCAGCAGGATAGGCCGGATCAAGCGGCAAGTAGGCAGCACCAGCCTTCAAAATCGCCAGCAAGCTGATGATCATTTCTGGGCAGCGCGTCGCATAGACTCCAACGATTGAGCCTTGGGTAACGCCACGTTGCAGCAGCAAATGGGCTAATTGGTTGGCACGTTGCTCAAGCTCTGTATAGCAGATTATTTGGTTATTCCAACGCATCGCTGGAGCATTGGGAGTACGTTGTACTTGCTGCGCGACCAAATGCTGCAAACCAAGTTGGTCGGGGAACGGCTGCTGCGTTTGGTTCCAATCGACCAAAAGCTGTTGGCATTCGGCAGCGCTCAAGATACTGATTTGGGCCAGTGGTTGGGTTGGCTGAGCCAAGGCGTGGCCTAGCAAACGCAAGAAATGGTCGCGCAAGCGCGCAATCGTGGCAGGCTCAAACAAATCACGGTTATATTCCAAGCGCCCAACTAGCCCTGCTGGAGTTTCCTCAATAAATAAAGTTAGGTCAAATTTGGCATAACCCAAATCCAGCGGCAGCTGTTTGATTGTCAAGTTGGCGATGCTCAGTTGCTGGCTCGGCACATTTTGGTAAGCTAGCATCACCTGAAAAATGGGCGTATGGCTCAGATTGCGCTCAAGCTGTAACTGCTGCACCACCTGCTCAAACGGCACATCTTGGTTGGCATAGACCGCCAAACTTTGCTCGCGTACCTGCTCAACTAGGCTCAGCAAATCGAGGTTTGGACTCAGTTGTACCTTGAAAACCACTGTATTGACGAAAAAGCCAATCAGCGGTTGGGCTTCGGCGGTAGTACGGTTGGCAATCGGCGAGCCAATCAACACCTGATCTTGGCGGCTATAACGGCTCAACAAGCTGGCAAACACCGCCAAAGCTAGCATAAACGGCGTAGTTTGGGTTTGCTGGGCCAAACTGCGCAGTTGACTAGTTTGTTGGCTTGGGATGCCAAAACTCAACGTGCTCCCCGCAAAACTCTGCTGAGCAGGCCGAGGGTGATCAGTTGCTAACTCCAAACGCTTGGGGGCATCGGCCAATTGCTGTTGCCAAAAATCCAATTGTTGCTGCTGGCGTGGGCTAGCCAGCCATTCACGCTGCCACTCGCTATAATCGGCATATTGCAAGGCCAAGGGCGCAAGTTGCGGATGAAAACCCGCGCGATAGGCCTCATAGCTGCTGACTAGTTCCTGAATGAAAAGTTCCATCGACCAGCCATCAGCAATAATGTGGTGCAGCACGACCGTCATCAAGCAATGCTCAGGCCCAAGTTGAAACAACTCAAGCCGCACCAACGGGCCTTGGCTCAAATCAAATGGCACCAAACAACTGGCTTTGGCCTGTTCAAGCGCCACAAACCAGCGTTGCTCAGGCTCAAGCGCCTGCAAATTATGGACAACCGGGGTGAGCGTCAACTCACTGCTGATCAATTGCATCGGCGTTTGATCGACCATGCCAAAGGTGGTACGCAACGTCTCGTGACGCACAACAATCTGGTTAATGCTCTGCTGCAACGCCGCCAGATCAAGCGACCCCTGAATTTCCAGCAAACTAGCGATATGATACAAGGCACTATTCGGCTGAAGTTGCTCCAAAAACCAGAGCCGTTGCTGGGCAAACGACATCGGGAAGGCAAACACTTCGCGCTCATTCATAGTCATGCTGCACCTCCGTCGTTGCTTTCAGCAATTTGGCCAAAGCCAGCCGTATTCAAATTGACCCGTTGGCGCTGACGTTTGAGCGCGGTTGGTTTAGCAATCTCGCTTGGCTCGGTTTGGGCAGCGGCAACTCGCAAGGCCAATTCGCCAACCGTTGGGGCTTCAAACAAGGTGCGCAAGGGCAAATCGGCATGGCATTCACTGCGAATCAGGCCAATCAGTTGGGTTCCAGTCAACGAATGGCCGCCCAATTCAAAGAAACTTTGATCAACGCCAACTTGGTTAAGATTGAGCACTTGCTCAAACAGGCTAGCCAGTTGTTGCTCTAGCGGGTTGCGCGGAGCCAAATAGGTCGTCGTTTGGATGGGCGCTTCGAGCGCCGCTAAGGCGCGACGATCAACCTTGCCATTGGGAGTCAAGGGCAATTGCTCCAACAACACAAAGGCTTCGGGCTGCATATAGTCGGGCAAGGCTTGGCGCAAATGCTGACGGAATTGCTGGGTCAGCGATTGGCTTTCTTGGAGTGGATTGTTGGCATAGGCCGACCATGCTTTGCGTGGGCTGGCGAGTCGTTGAATTTGCTGCGGCAAACCGCCATCTGCCAGCTTGGCAGTGGCATAGAACAACACATCATAGCAACCAAGCTCGCCGCTTTGGGCCAAGCTGACGCTAATTCGGTAGCGCCCATTCAGATGCAGGTTATACCAATCTTCAGGGTCGATGCCTTGCAAAGCCAATGGTTGCAGTGCTTGTTTCAGCTCGCCAGCAGTTGATGGTTGCTCCGCTACATGCAGTGCTTGCCACAAACCACAGGCCTCGCTTAGCCGACTATTCGGCACATTGGCGATGCCTAGCGCATCGGGCTGGCTTTGCTCAAGCACCTGGCGCACGAGACTCAAACTCAAGCCATCGGCTTGCCAATCAAACCAATGTGGTTGCAGATCAAGGCTTGGGCGTTGCACATGCAGCACCACATCGTAGCGAAAACGGGTCAGTTCGTTATGAATGCGCCCACGTTTCAGCACCAGTTCGATATGGCTGATTTGCGGGTATTGCTGTTGCAACGCATAGAAAAAGCTTGGGTCGATTACCAACTCTTGATCGCGCAAATGTTGCTGCTGCGCCAATTGGGCAATTTGCTCAACCGCCAATTCGTTAGGTGCTTGGAACAACTGAATTGAGGCATGCAGCAATGGGTTGAGGCTCAAGTTGCGAATATCACCAAGATAGATTCGCCCACCCGCCACCAAGGCCTCAAGCCCAGCCGCCAACACTTGCACCAAATAGTCGATACTTGGGAAATATTGAGCCACCGAGTTGATCACAATCGTATCAACGCTGTGGGGTGCAATATTGCTAAAATCGTGGGCCGGAAACTGCGCCAAGCTCACATGCGGCCAATCATGAATTTGTTGATCAAGCCGTTGTTGAACGTAAGCCAACACCTCGGCGGCAATATCATGGCCGCGATAACTCAAGCAATAGGGAGCCAACGGCAACAGCAACATACCAGTGCCACAACCAAGCTCCAAAATGCGGCTCGGCTGTTGGGCCAAAATATTGCGTACCGTGACCCAACTCCATTCGTGCATGGCCTCTGCCGAGAAGGGCTGGCGGGTGTAGCTATCGTTCCAGCCAATCGTGTTGATCGTGCCATGATCACCAGCACTCAGTTGATCATAGGTATCAGCCCAAACGCTATCCCATTGCTCCAACCGAGCGCTGGTTGCTTGTTCCGCAGGCTGATCAGCGGCCTTCGAGACGACATAGGCAATCAGGCGCAATTGACCTTGAGCATTCGGAGTTGCCGTCACAATACTTTGATGCACCGCTTGATGTTGAGCCAAAGCTGCTTCAATTTCGCCCAGCTCAATGCGGAAGCCCCGCACTTTGACTTGATGATCGATTCGACCTAAGTATTCAATCGTGCCATCGCTGCGGTAGCGAGCCAAATCACCAGTGCGATACCAACGCCCGCCAGCCATAAATGGGTCAGCTGCAAACACCGCTTGAGTTCGTTCAGGATCATTCAGGTAGCCACGACCAACGCCCACGCCACCAACGTAGAGTTCACCAATCACCCCAATCGGCACTGGTTGCAACAACCCATCAAGAATATACAAGCGTGTGTTGATCACTGGACGGCCAATCGGCATATGCACCACATGCGCTGCTGGAGCCTCACGCACCACATAATGGGTCACATCATCGGAGCATTCGGTTGGGCCATAGGCATTCATCAAGGGAATCGTAGGATACCAGGTGAACCAATCACGGCAGGCGGCGGGTGGCAAGGCCTCGCCCGTCAGCAAGAGCCAACGCAATTGCGCAAAACTGGGCAAATCGTTGGCCCGATTGGGAAAAATTGTGAGCCATGCGCCCAACAACGAGGGCACAATTTCCAAAATTGTGGTTGCTTGCTGCTCGGCATAGCTCAACAATACCTCAGGATCACGGGCGATACTATCAGGGTAGATTTGGGTTTCCGCGCCAACCAACAGCGCTACCAGCATCTGCCAAACTGAAATATCAAAGCTTTGGCGGGCATTTTGCGCCACCCGATCAGCCGCTGTCAGTTGTAAATCGATAATCTTGGCATATAGATGATTGACCATGCCCCGTTGTTCGATCATGGCTCCTTTGGGCAAGCCAGTTGAGCCCGAGGTATAAATCACATAGGCTAAATCGCTGGCTTGGGATTGAATCGTCGGTGCTTCGCTTGATAATTCAGGGTTGAAGGCTTGCTCCAACAGCACGATGATTGGGCGTTGGTCGCTGGGCAAAATGCTGAGCGCTGCGGCCAAGGTTGCTTGCCAAGCCTCACCAACCAGCACCAAACGACTTTGGCTTTGTTGCAACACCTGGGCCAAACGCCGTGGTGGGTGCTCCAAATCGAGCGGGAGATAGGCAGCGCCAGCCTTGAACACGCCCAAAACTGCACTCACAAAATCACACGAACGATCTGCCAAAATTGCCACAACTTGGTTTGTACTAATTGCTAAACTTTGCAAATAGTTGGCCAAGCGATTGGCCCGTTGATCAAGCGCTTGGTAGCTGTAGTTGGTGTGTTGGTCGCTAATCGCAATTGCGGAGGGCGTGCGCTGAACTTGATCAGTAAACAATTGGCTATAGGTCTGCTCGAATGGAACTTGTTTCGCTGTCGCATTCCAAGTTTCTAGCAGTACGTTTGTTTCGCTGGGGTTCAACAAGGCTAAGCGTTCGGCAGGGCTGGTTGGTTGCTGGGCAGCACTCAACAACAGTGTTTGATAATGGCCCAGCCAACGCTCAATCGTGGCCTGCTCAAATAAATCGCTGTTGTAATCGCAATAAACCACCAGCTGTTGATTCAACTCAATTACGTTGACACTGAGATCAAGCGCGGTTGCGCTAATTGATTGAGGCACAAAGCTGGTTTCCAGCCCACCAAAGTTGGGAGCAGGTGTCGGCGGCTCAAAGTTGAACAAGGTTTCAACAATCGCCGAGCGGCTGGCATCACGCATTGGGTTCAAGACCGCCAACAGTTGCGCCAAGGAGTAATCTTCGTTCTCGTAGGCATCGAATAGTTGCTGGCGAGTCAGATGCAGATAATCGCTAAAGCTCTGTTCAGCTTGCAAGCGACTGCGCAGGGGCAGCAAATTGCCACAATAACCAACAATCGTTTCGCTGCCCTCAAACGAACGCGCCGCCGCCGGAATGCCCACCACCAGATCGTTTTGGCCCGTCAGGCGATGCAATAACAATTGGTAGCCCGCCAACAACACCATAAACAAGGTCGCCCCTGATTGGCGGCTGAGTTGTTTCAAGGCTTGATAACTGGCTGGCTCCAATACTTGCATCACCCGTTGGCCAACATAGCTTTTGAGCGCTGGGCGCGGGTAATCGGTTGGCAACGCTAAAGGTGCTGGCAACTCGGCAAACAGCGCTTGCCAGAAATTGGCTTGGGTGGTCAGATCACGCCCAGCTTTCCAGGCCAGATAATCGCGAAACTGCAAAGGCTGAGCCAATTGCGGGGTTTGGCCGTCGCTCAAAACTTGATACATTTGGGCAACTTCTTGCAAAATCACGCCAACCGACCAACCATCAACCAACAAGTGATGCACCACAAGGCTCAGGGCATAGCGATCTGGCCCTAGCTGCGCCACGTTACAGCGCAATGGGTTGGTTTGGCTCAAATCAAATACTTGTTGATTATGTTGAGTAAACCATTGATCAAGCGCCTGTTGCTGATTGGCTGCACTTGAAAAATCACTGAAATTAATCGTGATTGGCTGCTGGGGCTGAACAATTTGCTGCGTGCCATCGCTGGCAATGATTGTGCGCAAGCTCTCATGGCGTTGCACCACCAGATTGAAGGCCTGCTCCAAGCGGACTAAATCCAGCTGGCCGCGAATTTCCAAGCCAGTTGGCAGATTGTAGGCAATCGCCTCGTGCTGCCCAAGTTGGCCCAGCACCCACAGATGATATTGATCTTCGCTTAGGGCAAAGCTGTGGGGTTGGTTCAATTGACGTTGTGGCTTGGGCAAAAATCCGCCGTCTTGCAATGCCTCGACCGCGTTGCGAATCGCCCGTTTGAGCCATTCCACGTCGGCGGTGCTGTGGGCGGTTGAGAAGAAACAATTACGGCCTTCCCAAATGTAAATGCCCTGCAACAACAAATGGTAAAAGAACAAATCAAGGTTTTGCTTGAAGCTAAAGCGAAAGAGCGAGCCAAAATGCACCACACTAATTGGCGCTTCGGCTTGGGCAAAATAGGCGTTCATTTCAGCCGCAAAACTGGCAGTTTGTTGATTCAGCTGGTCATATAGCCCTTGGCCAGCGTGCTCAATCGCTGTCAGCACGGCTTTAGCACTCGCCAGAGCCAAGGGATGTTTGCAGAAGGTGCCAGCGACAAAGGTAGTTTCAGCTTGAGGAAAGGAATCGTCACCATATTGCCAAAAGCCGCCATCAAGCGCATCGAGGGTCGCGCCCCGCCCAGCCACCACGCCGATCGGCATCCCGCCACCAACGATCTTGCCATAGGTTGCAAGATCGGCTTCGATGCCGAACCAAGCCTGTGCCCCGCCCGCTGCAATCCGAAAGCCCGTAATCATCTCATCAAAAATTAACAAGCTGCCGTGAGTCTTGGTTAATTCGCGCACAGCTTGCAAAAATGCCTGCGGCTGCAAATCAGGGCGGCGGCTTTGAACTGGCTCGACCAGTACAGCTGCTAATTCGGGCAGCAATTGCTCAAGCGTGACCAAACTCTCAGGCGTGACATAATCCAACACCACAATATCATCGACCATCCCTTGAGGAATGCCAGGCGCTAGCGGAACCGAACGGGTGGCGGCTCCAGCTTGGGCAGTCGCCAAGGTTGCATCATAAAACCCATGATACGAGCCAGCAAACAGCGCTATTTTTTTGCGGCCAGTCACCGTGCGAGCAGCGCGAATTGCCGTGAGCACTGCCTCAGTGCCCGAATTGCAAAACGCCACCCGCTCCATACCCGTAATTCGGCAAATTAATTGGGCAACTTCGCCTGCCAAGCGGGTTTGTGGGCCAAGCTGATAGCCTTGAGCAAGTTGGTTCGCCAAAGCTTGGGTGGTTATTTCAGGTCGATGGCCGAATAAATTAACTCCAAAACCCATGGTCAAATCAAGATATTGATTATTGTCAACATCCCAAATTTTGCTACCTTCCGAACGTTCGCAAATCAAGGTATACAACATCTCTTTGATCGAGAAGCGAAAACCCGCTGATTCGCGATTATCGGCTAGTTGCGCACGATAGGCTTGGGTCAGCTGCTTGGAAGTCGCAGTCCGCGTGGTGTAATCCTTAATCAATTGTTGCAAATGGGCTTGTTGTTGGCTGCTCAGATCGTTGGCCGTGATTGAGCCGGGCCGAACTGGTTGATAGGGCACATAGGCTTTGGGGGCAGCCGCAGCGGGAGTTGAGGCTGGCTTAATCACTGGGGTCGCAGGGGTTGCACTAGCTGGAGTTACTGGCTGAATCGGGGTTACTGCCGCTGGTTGGCCTGCCAACAAGGCCAATTGCTGTTGCATGAGTGCTAATTGTTGCTGTACCACGGCCTCTAAGCCAGCCGCTGCCACTGGAGTAACCGCTGCTGGAGCAACAGGTTGCGCTTGGGCGACAATCGGAACCACGCTTGGCTCACTTGGGGCTGGCTCAGCTTCAAACGTGCCATGCGCATCAAGAAAACGCGCCAAAGCATCAAGGCTAGCCAAATCTTCAAACAATTGGCGCATCGTAATATGCACGTTATAGCGTGATTCAATCGCCCGACCAGCGTCGATCATCACCAACGAATCTGCGCCCATTTCAACAAATGAACTGTGGATATTGATCTGCTCGGGCTTGACGTGGAGTAAATTGGCAGTCAGGCTGCGAAGTTCAGCCAAAATCGTGCTATGGCGGCTTGAGGCGCTAGCAGGCGTTGGTTGAGCGCTAGCTTGGTTCATACCAGTTCCTTCCGTAAACCAATAACGTTGGCGATCAAAAGCATAGGTTGGCAGTAATACCGCCTGTGGTTGATAATCGGGATTCATGGCGGCCCAATTCAGCTGGCAACCATGAGCCAACAACGTTGCCGCCGCGTGGTAGAGCGTTTCCCAATCGGCTTGTTGGCGGCGCAAACTCGCCAGCCAAGTCAGATTGGGTAGCCCAGCTTGGCGACCTAGATCGATCAATGTGCTATGGCCACCAAGTTCGAGCATATGGCTCACGCCGCTAGCAACCAAGCTTTGCAAACCGCGATAAAACTGCACTGGCTGGCGGGTGTGCTCGACCCAATATTCAGCACTAGGAGCTTGTTCGTGCCACGAGCCATCGAGGTTGGCAATTAGACGAATCTGAGGAGCCATGGCGGGATATGCACTCAGCACCTGTTGGAAATCGGCCAACATCGGCTGCATCAAACGTGAGTGGAAGCCATGTGAGACATCAAGCAATTTATTTGTTATGTTAAGTTGATTCAATTCAACAGCACATTGGCTGATGGCTGCCACGCTGCCCGCGACAACTACGGCATTTGGCCCGTTTATCGCCGCCAAATCAAGCTGATGCTGTGCGAGCAATGGCTCAATGCTTTCGAGCGGGGAGCGAATCGCTAGCATTGCGCCATGTTCGGGCAAGCCATGCATCAATTGAGCACGTTGGGCGACCAAGCGCAAACCCTGCTCAAAGCTCCAAACTCCAGCCAACACTGCCGCGCTATATTCGCCAATGCTATGGCCAAGCAAAGCGACAGGCTCAATCCCCCACGACCGCCAAAGTTGGCCAAGGGCATAGCTCACTACAAAAATGGCGGGCTGGGTGTAACGGGTATCGCGCAGCAACGCACCATGGTCCGGCTGATACAACACATCAAGCAGTGGAATCGCCAAATACTCATTGAGAATGCTGTTCGCTTGATCGAGAATTTGGCGCACAAGCGGCTGGGTTTGATAAAGCGTTTGCGCCATACCAACGTATTGGCTACCTTGGCCAGAGCAAACAAAGGCAATGCGGGGAGCGGGCTGGGGTTGCTCAGCATAAATGCTACCTGTGGCTTGAGCTTGCCAAGCGTGCTGCAAGCGTTCGAGCATTTGTATTTTGTCTGTAGCAGAGACTATTAGGCGATGGCGCATCGTGGCCCGTTGGTGGTAAGCGCTCCAGCAAATATCGGCCAAGTTTACCTCAGTTTGCGCCAAATAAGCCTGATAACGCTCAGTAAGTTGGCGTAATGCAGTTTCGCTATTGGCTTGCAAAGCCAACAACTGGATTGGAGCTGGGCTTGGTTGCGGCAATCGCTTGGGTTGAATCGGCGCAGCACCGAGAATCACATGGGCATTAGTTCCGCCAAAGCCAAAACTGCTAATGCCCGCATAACTGCCAAAGCTATACCAAGGCTGGGGGGTTGTAGCGATTTCTAAGGCTGAGCCAAGTTCGATTTGGGGGTTGCGTTGCTTAAAATTGGCTTGGGCGGGAATTATTTGCTGCTGAAACGCCAAAACCAGCTTGATCAAGCCTGCAATCCCAGCGGCAGCCTCAAGATGCCCAAGATTAGATTTGAGCGAGCCAAGCAAACAGGGTTGTTGGCGTTCGCCCAGCACTGCCTGCAAGGCCGCAACTTCAATTGGGTCGCCCAAGGGTGTGCCCGTGCCATGGGCCTCGATATAACTTAATTGATCAGGCTGAATCTGGGCTTTGGCCAGCGCTTGGCGAATAACCGCCTGCTGAGCCTGACCATTCGGCGCAGTCAACCCATTGCTGCGCCCATCCTGATTTACCGCTGAGCCATGAATGACGGCCAAAATTGGGTCGCCCGCCGCTTCGGCAACATCGAGTCGCTTCAGCAGCACCATGCCACAGCCTTCGCTGCGCACATAGCCATCGGCAGCAGCATCGAAGGTGTGGCATTCGCCCGTGCCAGAAAGCATTTGGGCTTGAGCAAAAGTGACGCTTAACTCAGGATTGAGAATCAGATTGACCCCGCCAGCCAGCGCTTGCTCACATTCGCCCGCCAGCAAACTTTGACTAGCCAAGTGCACAGCGACCAACGACGATGAACAAGCGGTATCAAGCGCCATGCTTGGGCCTTGCAAACCAAACACATACGACAAACGATTGGCAGCAATGCTATGGGCATTGCCAGTGCCAGCATACGCATCAAGCTGATCAAGCTGGGCAAATTGCAAACGCGCATAATCATTGCTACTAATGCCTAGGAAAACCCCGGTTGCGCTACCCACTAATTGATCAGGCGCAATGCCTGCTCGCTCAAAGGTTTCCCAAGCAACCTCCAAAGCTAGGCGCTGTTGAGGATCGATGCGGCTAGCCTCGCGCCCTGAAATGCCAAACACCTGTGGATCGAATTGATCGACCTGATCGAGAAAACCACCCCAACGCGTGTTGATTTTGCCAGGAGTGCGGGCTTCAGGGCTATACAAGGCCTGAGCATCCCAGCGATCGGCAGGTACAAACCCAATTGCGCTACGACCTTCGAGCAACAATTGCCACAACGCTTCAGGCGAATCGGCTCCAGGCAAGCGGCAACTCATCGCCACAATCGCAATTGCCGAGCTGGAAGTGGCGCTTGCTTGGCTGGGCTTGGGCTTTGGCAAAGGCAATTGTTGCGCTTGATCGTGCGCCAAAAAATCGCTCAAGGCCTGAATGGTTGAATACTCCCAGAGCACAGTTGGAGCGACTTTGCGCCCCAGCCATGCCTGTAAATCGCCACTCAAACCAACCGCTTCACGCGACGAAAGCCCAAGATCAGCAAACGGAGCCGTCAGTGCTACCAGTTCGGGCGAGCGTTTCAAACGTTCAGCAATCTGCGTTTGCAGCCAACCTGCAATTTGCGCAGCGCTATAGTTGGAACTCATTCCTCGCCCTCCAAGCTATTGAGGGTTTGGCTCAAATAGCGTTGGCGGCATTCGCGGCGGCGCACCTTGCCGCTTGAGGTTTTGGGCACTTGACCAGGCCGTACCCACATCAAATCGGCAATTGCTAAATCGTATTGTTGCTGGAGGGCCAAGCGCACAGCCTGAGCCGCTTCTTCGGCTTGATTGGGGCGGCGAATTTCGGCCACAATCACAATTTGCTCACCATCAGCGCCATCGACGGCAAAAGCGGCACAACCACCTTGGCGGATTGCCGGATGCGCCAATTCAACGCTCAATTCCAAGTCTTGGGGGTAATGATTGCGCCCATCAATAATAATCAGGTCTTTGAGCCGCCCAGTAATATACAACTGCCCTTCGTGGATAAAACCAAGGTCGCCCGTGCGCAGGAAGGGGCCGCTGCCATCAGGCAAGATCAATTGAAAAGTAGCCTCGCTAGCGGCGGAGTTATCCCAATAGCCATGGGCAATGCTACGCCCGTGAATGCAGACCTCGCCAACCCAACCATCGGCACAAACCTGGCCCTGCTCAGGATCGACAATCGCCACAATTTGCGGCGCGGCCACCATGCCCGAACTTACCAACAATGTCCCACGCTCACTTGGCAGCGCTTGATGTTGGCTCAAGGCTTGAGCATCGACCGTGAGTGTGGTTGGTTCGGCAGCATGCGGCGCACCACTGACAAAGAGCGTGGCTTCGGCTAAGCCATAACACGGCAAGAAGGCCTGAGGTTTGAAGCCTAACGGGGCAAAAGTGCGGCTAAATCGCTCAAGGGTTGCTGCACGAATTGGCTCAGCGCCATTAAATGCCACCCGCAAACGGCTTAGATCAACGCCTGCCAAGGCTTCGGGCTTGGCTTTGGCAACGCATAAATCGTAGGCAAAATTTGGCCCGCCAGTGACCGTCACCCCTAAATCGCTGATCATGCGGAGCCAAATCAGCGGTTGTTGCAAAAAGGTTAGGGGATCGATCAAACTTAATTCACAGCCAGTAAACAACGGCTGCATAATCCCACCGATCAAGCCCATATCGTGGTAAGGCGGCAACCAAATAAACACATGATCATCAGCCGTGATGCCAAAACTTTGGGCAATCAAGCCCGAGTTATAGACCAGATTTTCGTGGCTGACCATTACACCGCGTGGTTGCGAAGTTGAGCCAGAGGTATATTGCAAAAAGGCCAAATCATGGGTATTGATGCTGGGAGCTTGCCACATACTGGCCAATTGGCTATTGACCAGATCACTAGCGATCCATTGCAATTGAGCAAGGCCAGGATATTGTTGCGATAAAGCGCGTTGCTGAGCCACGACCTCGCTGGCTGCCAGCATCACCCGTGCTTGAGCATTACTAATAATTGCTTCCAAACGTTGATCGCGGCGATTGGGTCGCGGCGGATAAGCAGGAACGGCAATCACGCCAGCGAATAAACAGCCAAAAAATGCTTCCACATAACCCAAGCCAGGCGGGTATAATAGCAAAGCGCGATCGCCTGGTTTGGTCACCCGTTGCAAAACGGCAGCAATTGCTTGGCAACGCTGCGCCAATAAGCCATATGATAGGCTGGTACGATAGCCATCAGCTGTATAAAAATTAAGCGCAATCGCTTCAGGAGTGGTTTTGGCCCGCTGAAGAATAATTTCAACAAAACTTGCAGGGTTGGATTGAATCGTCGCAGAACTGCCACCCGCCTCCAACATCAGATCATGATCAAGCATAACAACCTCACACTGTTCAACTGCAAGGCATTACACCACACCCAGCATGGCAACAACAGCTATTAACCTGATATTGATAGGCGCTTAAAGTGATCGTTTTAGGGTATCGCTTAACGTATCGCTGGTGATCTTGTTTTGGAACACTGATCTGAACGATGATTACAGACGGTAGTAAACAATGATTAAACGATGGGTGAGTGTGTGTTGATTAACTGTGCAACCCAGTAGGCCATTCGTAATTGGTAGTTCCCACCAATGGCCGATTACTGGATTTCTTCCAAGGCACAGCGTTGATGGGTAGAATGCAGAATTCACTCAGGAGGCAGAAATGCGATGAAGCAGCGCCAAGCGTTTGCTGCATGGCTCCGTCATGTACGCCATGAATTACAATATAGTCAAGACCAATTTGCCGAACAACTTAACTATGCCACGGTGACCTACCGCAAGGTTGAGCGTGGTTTAGCACCATCGGCAGCATTTTTAGAGCGGTTGGCCATGGTGCTTGAGTTACCAGCCAGCGATATGCGGATCTTGCACGACTTCGCCAACTCCGACACCGCGCTGCAAGCACTCTCGTTGCCAGATCATCTGGAGCATCTTCAGCCGCAGGTAGCCCAGGCCAAGCCAGCAATTGCCGCTACGCCGCATACCTTGCCAATGTTGCCCTACCCGTTAATTGGCCGTGAACGCGAGGTTGAAACGCTTACCAAGTTGTTACAGCACCCGCAACATCGCTTGATTACCGTGATCGGCCCGCCTGGGGTTGGCAAAACGCGGGTCGCTCAGGCCGTTGGTTGGGCCAGCCTCGGCCATTTTTGCGATGGAATTTGGTATGTTGAAGGCATTCAATGCACCACAATTGCCGATTTTTGGGTCGATATTGCCAATATGCTCGGGCGTTCGGCCAATAGCTCCATGACCTTAATCGAGCAAATTAGTGCATTAATCGGCCAAAAAAATAGCTTGCTGATTTTAGATAATTGCGAGCATTTGAGCGAAATTAATCTTGGTTTAGCCCAGTTATTGGCGCAATGCAGCGGCTTGAAAATCTTGGTAACCTCACGGACAAGCCTAAAACTCCGGATCGAACATCTTTTTTGGCTGCATCCTTTTCCTACGCCCGACCCGCAAAGCAGCAATCTGAGTGCGATTTGGCAGAACCCAGCGGTACAACTTTTTTGCCAGCGTGCCCAAGCTAGTAACCATGAGTGGCAAATCAACGATAGCCAAGCAGCAACCATCGCCCAAATTTGCCAACATCTTGATGGCTTGCCCTTGGTGATCGAATTGGCGGCAGTACGCACCCAATTTGTTACGCCAACCACGCTACTGGCACGGTTAAGCAATCGATTAGGCATCTTAACCAACACCATGCGCGATGCTCCGGCGCATCAAAGCACCCTGCGACGCACACTTGAATGGAGCTATCAACTGCTTGATAGCAACGAACAACAGATCTTTGCGCGGCTCAGTGTTTTTGCAACCGATAGCGATTTCGAGGCGATTGTGGCGGTTTGCGCCGATTTGGCACCATCGAACGATGATATTTTTGATTGTATGGCCAGCCTCGTTGCCAAAAGTCTGGTTATTCATCGACCCGACCCTCAAGGCAATTCACGCTTTGGCATGTTGGCGACAATTCGTGAGTTTGCGGCGAGTTTGTTAGCTGAGCAACAACAAACGCATCATTATACCCAACGCTATATTAATTATTACATTGAACTCGCCGAAAAAATTGATCGCGAACTGCGCGGCAAAGAGCAAATTCAGCTGCTCGAGCAGCTTGAGTCGGAGTTTCATCATTGGCAAGCGGTTTTACGTTTATGCCTCAATCAACAACAGTATCATGGCTTTTTACGGCTGTTTGCAGCACTGAGCCAATTTTGGTATGGTCATGGCCATTTTATGGAGGCTTGGCAATGGCTCAGCGCAGTCGATCAAGCGTTAAATCACGTCGATTCGCCCATTATTCAAGCGCGGGCGGCTCTAGGCGCAGGCATTGTAACCAATATTCATCATTGCCTTGATCTCCCGTTGGGCTATCTCGAACGCGCCCTCGATTTATGTCAACAATTGAATGATCAACAGGGGATTGCCACATGTTACTTGTTGCTTGGGTTGATTATGATGCGCAAACATCAATATGTGCAAGCAACCCGCTGGCTCAACCAAAGCCTTAATTATTTTGAGTCGAGCGTTGAGTATTGGCTTTTGAGCATTAATCATTTGCTGCTGGCTCAATTAAATATCTATCTCAACGATCTTGATCAAGCTAGCCGCTACCTTGATTTGGTGGGGCATTCGCCACAACTCCGGCTTGATCCCTTCCGATCATCGTGGTATCAATCATTACAAGGCCATGTTGCCTTCTACAAACGCTGCTACACCGAAGCACTGACGTGGCATCAACAGAGTTTGGTCGAGCGCCAGCAGCTCGGCATCAAAGGTGATATTGCGGTTTCTTGGCTGCGGATTGCTCAAACCGAGCGAGCTTTAGGCCACTATCAACCAACCCGCAACGCCCTCGAACAAAGCCTCAAGCTCTGGCAAATGCACGACAATCAAGAAAACGTCTTGCATTGTTTAGAAGAATTTGCCGCGCTACTGGCCTATGATCAACAGCATCAGACCGCCACCTATCTGCTGAGCTATGCATGGTTTCAACGTGAACAACGTCAATTGCCCCATCCACCAATCGATCAGGCGCGATCGCAGCAATTTGGCATGTGGCTGCAAAACCAACAACCAAGCAATGTCTGGCGCGAAGCTTGGAGTTACGGCCAAACACTCAAACTTGATCAAGTGATTGGCTTTGTGCTCGCGGGGTAGAAACGAACCCAGCCCACATTTATTGGTTTCGTTCTATTGATTCCGCCACGTCGAATTTGCTAAAGTTCCGCCGATCAGCGTTTCCAGGGTTGCAAAGGGGCGTTGATCGGCGGGCACACGCACACTGAAATCTTTAAAATGAACCTCGGCTTGTTGCTGACCACCTGCGATAATCCCAAGATCGATCCGGCTGGCAGGCAGGCGTGGCATCTCCCAGCTTGCTTGATGGTAGTCGTTAATAAATATTGAATGCTGTTGATGCTCCACCAATAGAGCGATTTTATTAAATTGACCAATACGATAGCCATGCATCGGGCGGCGCTGCAAGTAAATTTTCCAAAAATCGCCGCCATGAAACCCTTGAATCACTGAAAACTCGCCACTTCGATCGCGAATGCGAATTAATCCATGACAGGCATCACTGATCTCCTCAAATATAAGAGCCAAGCCATCATCAGGTCCAGCCTCGCTAACAAAGCGCCCATAAACCGAGCAATAATAGCGATCGGGCGTGAAGCATTGCGAATCGGCTCCGATAAACATTTCGCTAACAAAGCGATTGCTTAGCCGCAGTTCAAGGCATTGATTGCTGATCGAACGTTCGACGCGGCCTGAATCATCATCTTTACTGCCAAGCCCCCAGTGATGCGCATTCGATTCAAAGCTATCGCGAAACAAGATCGGCCAAGTGCTTTCGATTTGGCTTGGGCTTGGCAGATCGTTGGTGCTGATGCTTGGATCAGGCAAGCGTTGTTCAACCCGCCGAATGACCTCAGCCGTTTGCAGTTGATCGGCTGGGGTGTTATAGCGTGACCAACGTGGGTTGATCGCATACAACATCAGATCGATTTGAAAGCCAGTTAGCCCCAACATATCGCCGAGCCGTTCAACAGGCTCTGGAGTACGGGGAGCGTAATCGCCAGCAAACCAATGAGCTAATGAACGGCGCGAAATTCCAGTTGCTTGAGCCAAATCATCGTAGGTGCGAATCCGATCAGGGTTGGGGCGTAAGGCAAAAAAGATGTGTAACAAGTCGGCAAAGGTATAGTTTGGGCTATGCATTGGTCGAATTTCCTCAAACGTTAGGCTGAGTTGCACAAACATGCAACTCGGCCCGATCAGCTTTGCTAGTCTGCTTGGTATGGAATAGCAACGGCAAGGAGGAACACCAATGTCAGACTTAACTCCACTGGAATTAAGGATCGTATGCTTGATTGCTGATGGTAAAACTGACCGCCAGATTGCTGGATTGTTGAATTTGAAAGAAAACACTGTCGGATGTTATCTGCGCGAAATTTACAGCAAGCTCGATGTGCGCAGTCGCACTCAATTGATTAAACGCGTTTTTGACCTCAAGCTGAAGCCCGAATTTGGCGGGGCTTACTAACATTTTAACACGTTCGTGTATTCCTCAATCCTCACATATGGATGTATTGTTATGAGTAAATCAATATTCGAAATCTATTTGGAGGTGGGTTCAATTGGCATGGAGTAGTTGATCAGGCTGGACGAATTATAAAGTTGTGAGGTGGATATGAATACGAAGCGAATCATAGCTTGTTGGTTGGTCGCAATTATTGTCAGTATTGGTTTTGGCTCTCCTCAATCAAGTCAAGCGCAGAACGCTCAAGCGCAGCCTGCCCAGATTACTATCGATGGCTTAGCCGTGAAACTGCCATTTCAGCCAGGCGCAGAATGGCGAGTCACAGCAGGCTGGGAGGCGGCAAATCATCAACAAGCTTGGAATTATTATGCAGTTGATGTCGTACCAGTGAATCAAGCGTGCTTAGGCCGACCGATTTTAGCGATGGCACATGGCTTTATTGAATCGAATAATGGTCACGAACTTCAGATTGATCATCGCGTGAATAATTACCGTTCATTATATTCACACTTAGATACCGTAAGTCCTGGTTTAGCGGTTGGAACGGAAGTGTTTCAAGGTCAACAAATTGGCACCTGTGGTGGATATCCAAATTTTGCGCCACACCTACACTTTCAAATCTTTCAAGGGGCACGGATGGCGAGTAGTGGCGTGATTCCGATACCGATTGATGGGATCACTGATGCTAATCGGCTGCGTTCAGGCCAACGTGGCTTGTATTCAACTAATCAATCCCAACCACAATTGCCGACTGCTAATTATCGACCATTAAGGCTATTTTGGCATGGCGAACGTGGAGATAACTTTACAACTGCCTCAACACAAGCAGAAATCTCTGCGGCGGCAAATGCATACACTTCAATTCGAACCGAAGGGTTTGTATTTAGTCATGCAGGATCAGGTAGAGTACCACTCCAACAGTATTGGCATAGTGGTAGGGGTGACAATATCTTAGTCGCCACTAATGCAGGAATCAATGATGCACGTAATGCTGGCTATAGTTTTGTGCGAACCGAAGGCTATATTTACGCTACACAGCAACAACATACTGTACCATTGAAACTATTTTGGAGTGATACACGACAGGATAATTTTACAACCTCGACTGCAGAAGGCGAACAATCTGCATTAGCAGCTGGGTATAGTTTTGTGCGAATCGAAGGTTATGTTTTTGTTGCACGCCCCCTACAGCTCTACTGGCATTCCGATCGTGGTGATAATTTTCCAACTGCAACATCTGAGGGCATTGCTTCTGCTCATATATCAGCCTATGGGTTTATTCGAACTGAGGGCTATGTTTTTGCTGATCATTTGCCTGATACAGTTCCATTAAAATTATTTTGGAGTGATGCCCGACAAGATAACTACATTACCGCAACAGCTGAAGGCGAACAATCTGCACTAATGGCTGGATATGGCTTTGTGCGAATTGAAGGTTATGTTTTACCAACCAATGGTGCGGATCTACGACCTTTAGAGCTATTTTATCATGATGGACGTGGAGATAATTTTACAACTGGTACAGTAGCAGGAGCTACCGATGCGATTAACCATAACTACCAGTTGATTCGGCATGAAGGTTATATTTATGGCACTTTGCCTGCTGGATATTAGATAATAACTCAGTTTTCAAATCGATGCCCTAGACTACTAAACAGAATCCTCATGGAAGTCAATTATATCTGCCATGAGGATTCTTTATTTACCTTATTAAGTTATCTTAAATAATCGGCCCAACGAACACAGTGTGGCCATTGGCTTGGCTGCGATCGGCGGCGGTTGCTACAATCGCGCTGGCAAATTCTTCAATCGTGGGAATTGGCTCAGGGCTGTGTTCTTTGCGGGCGGCCAAAAAGCCAGGCTGGGCACGATCAAGCAATTTGGGCGTGATCGTGCCTTCGATCATATCGCCGCTGACCACATAAAAATGAATTCCGCGCTGGGTAAATTGATCAATCCGTTCGCGCAGCGCCATTTCGCCAGCTTTTTTGCTGCTAGCAACTGGCTCGTAGCCAGCGATAATTGGTCGTTCGCCATAGAAATGCGCCCAGTGGCTGGTGACGAAAACAATGCAACTGCCAGCTTGCATCAATGGCAACATGGTTTCGACGGTTTGCACTTGAGCAGTGAGATTGAGATCCATGGCGTAGCTAGCGGGTTTATCTTTTTCAAGGCCACCGCTGGCATTGAGTACCAACAAATCGAGTTTGCCAAAGGCTTGTTGAATTTGGGTTTGGGTGGTAATCAAATCATTAATTTGGGTTAAATCGGCCTGAGCCAGGAGTGCAGTCCGGCCAAGCGCAGTTATTTCGCTGGCAACAGCTTCGGCTCGCGAGGCTTTGCTGCGATAATTAATCACGATATCGGCTCCACGTTGCGCCAGCTGGCGACTAATTTCGGCTCCAATGCCGCGCGAAGCTCCAGTTACTAAGGCAACTTGCCCACTAAAATCCTGTGGCACACACGATCCTTTCACGTAGCTCGGTTGGTTTCCCCAAACTGGAGAAAGCTAGCACGATTATACAATAGTGGGCTAGAGGTTCGTCGTCAGATTGTAGAGGCTAGCAGATGAAGGTTTTCATCGCTTTCTGTGATTGTGCAATCATTAAAAACCTACCCGTGAAAAGTAGATGATGAGTTTTAATGTCGTGGCTTAAACCTTTAATAATAAACCCCTCTTCTGTGTTACAGAAAAGGGGTTCCAATCAGCTAGGCGATTGCTGGTTGCTCAACAATCAGTGCATCGTTGCCGAATGAACGAATCTGTTCAATGGGCAGCATGGTTCTTCCTCGAAGGTCTTGCAACAAACCCTGTTTGAGTTCATAGCCAAGAATTTGGCCACGCTCATCAATCGTAATATCGGCAATCGTTCCAAGCTGGGTTCCATCCACGGTAATAACGGTCGTGCCAGTAATCTGGTGGGCTTGCTTGATCAGCGCTGTAAGCTCAGGATCTTCATTAACCGAGGTTGGAGTCGTCTCGCCGCCAACGACCACAACATCACCAATACTGATCACTTGCTCCCAACGGATGCTATGCGCCGAACGAAGTAGCCCACCGCGATCGGTAAGCAAGGCAACGACGCGGGTTGGCGGCAGATCCAGCACGACATCCTGCACCGTAGCCACTCGCTCACCGGTCGATTGGGCAATAATTGGTTTACCAAAAAGACTATTAATCGTGGTCATGAAACAAACTCCTTGTGCTAATGTTCGTCTTTGCTAATCCAAGCCTAAAGCACATCTTGTTCCATGAGCAACAAGAACAATCCACTGCAAGTGGCACATCCGCCATCCTGTAATTAACCAGCGAATAGCGCATCAAAGTTACCAAACAAACAAAATCAGGTATTGTACTCACAATGGATCAATCTAGCGCAACCAATTGGTATAAGATAGATTATAATCAGGTTATTATCCAAACGATATTCTATTAATAAACTCTTGCCTACCGTAGCACCTTCATCCCAAAAGAGTTTAGGAGGATGGCTCAATGCTAGGTAGCAGCAAACGCATCGGTTGTGGATTAATTGTGATTGGATTATTAGGTCTAACACAAAGCCAATCGCGATTAATGCACGCCCAAACCCCCACTCCACCCAATCCAGGCTACACGTCGCGGACTGTTGGCACAATGGGCGGCCATGACGCTTACGCACGGGATATTAACGATTTTGGGCGGATTGCTGGCGGATCTGAAACCGAATTATCCGATACCCGAGCCTTTGTTTGGCGACGAGGAACATTCACCGAGATTCCACCATTAGGCGGTGGCGACAAAAGCTATGGTCATGGTATCAACGATAGTGGGTTCGTTGTTGGCGAAAGTAATACCTATACCCATGAACAACGCGCATTTTATTGGACTGGCGGCGATCCGATCGATCTCGGCACGCTGGGAGGGCCAAGCAGTATTGCTTTTGATGTGAGTAATGGCGAGCGAATCGTGGGCAGGAGTAGCACCAGCACTGGGGAAACCCATGCATTTATGTGGTATCGCAATACCATAACCGATTTAGGAACCCTAGGCGGCACCTACAGTACTGCACGCGAGATCAATGATCACAAGGTCATTGTGGGGAGTAGTACCAACGCCAGCGGCGTAAACCGTGCATGTATCTGGAAAAATGGGCAAATAATCGACCTTAACATCCCAGCAGTCCAAAGTTATGGGGTTGCGATTAATAATAGCGAACAAGTTGTCGGCACGATGGTCATGACCAATGGCATCTCGCGGGCCTTTATATGGGACGATGGCATTACGACGATATTAAGCACAACAACACCCTACAGCACCTTCGCCAACGACATTAATAATTTAGGCGTGATCGTTGGCACAACCTATGACACTGATGGGTATTCCAAGGCTACGGTTTGGCGAAATGGCACAGTGCTGTATATGTGGCCCGAGGACACTGGCCTGACTGAACATCAAACCAGTGCCGCCTCGATTAATGATGCAAATCAAATTACTGGCAGCGATAGAATCAGTGATTGGGATTATTTCTCGACAGATATTATGCTTTGGCAGCTCACAGATTAATCTAGACGCTGTATGCCCATGCAGCATCGTTCCTTATAGGCTTAGATTAATCACGCATCCTGCATATTTGGGAATAAGCCAAGGAGATGTGACCAAGGATCTTGTTATCAAATTCACAATAATCGTAGCGAGGCTGCAACCGTGCAAAGTGGATGGCTCGGCTATGCTAAGATGGCATCGAGAGAAACAGCCTGATCGGCTGTACGCTGCGAAAGGAACATTATGTTGGACTTGCTAGCGTCGAATCCACTATTGCTGCTGTTTGTAGTTGCAGCAATCGGCTATCCTTTAGGGCAATTGAATCTCGGCGGTGTACGCCTCGGCGTTGCCGCCGTTTTGTTTGTGGGCTTGGCAATTGGCTCGCTCGACGAGCGCCTAAAACTGCCCGAAGTGCTGTATCAATTTGGCTTGGTGATGTTTGTTTACACCGTCGGGTTGAGCAGCGGCCATCAGTTTTTTCGCTCGTGGAAGAGCAAAGGCTTACGCGATAATCTCTTTATTGGTGGGATGATCGTCGTTGCCTATCTGTTTGCAATTCTGGCCCATTCTTTCTTTAGCATCAAACCAACCTTGACCGTTGGCCTGTTTACCGGCACAATCACTAACACGCCAGCGCTGGCTGCGGCCATCGAATATTTGAAATCGGTCTTGCCCGAGCAAGAATTAGCCGCTGTGGTCAATGATCCAGTTGTCGGTTATTCGATTGCCTACCCCATGGGTGTGGTGGCGATGATGTTGGCAATTGTTTTTGTCCAACGGTTGTGGCGCATCGATTATGTCAAAGAATTAGCCTCACGCCATGATTTAGCTGGTAATCATCACGATATTACCAGCCGCACGGTTGAAATTACCAATCCTGAAGTCACTAATCTATCAGTTCAGGCCTTGATTGCCAAATATCATTGGCCCATGGTTTTTGGGCGCTATCGCCGCGATGGCCATGTAGCGGTCACCACTGGCGCAACCCAATTTATGCTCGGCGATCATGTGAGCATTGTTGGGGCCAGCGAGGTGCTCGAAAAAGCCCTAGCCGTGCTTGGCAAAGAAACCGACGATATTTCCAACGACCGCCGCGATCTTGATTATCGCCGCATGTTCGTCTCTAACCCCAAAATTGTTGGAATTCGGCTGGAGCAGCTCAATTTGCCCCAAGTCTTGGGGGCAACCATTACCCGGGTGCGTCGTGGCGATGTGGAAATGTTGCCAACCGCCGATACCCGCTTGGAGCTTGGCGATCGGGTGCGGGTGATTGCGCGGCGTGCTGATATTCCTCAAGTGAGCCGCTTTTTTGGCGATTCGTATCGCGCCTTGAGCGAAGTTGATATTTTGACCTTCACTTTGGGCTTAGTCTTAGGCTTGGTTGTGGGTTCGTTGGTGTTGCCATTACCAGGTGGCGTGAGCATCAAACTTGGCTTTGCTGGTGGTCCATTGGTAGTTTCGTTGATTTTGGGCGCACTCGACCGCACTGGCCCATTGGTTTGGAACATGCCCTATAGCACCAACTTAACCCTGCGCCAAATTGGGATTGTGATGTTCTTGGCGGGGGTTGGCACCCGCGCAGGCTACGATTTCGTCAAATTCTTATTCAGCAGTAATGGCTTGCTCTTGTTTGGAGTTGGCGCAGCAATTACCTTTAGCCTCGCCATGTTGATTTTGACGATTGGCTACAAAGTGCTGAAAATCCCAATGGGCATTTTGACGGGGATGTTGGCGGGCTTTCAAACCCAGCCAGCCTTGCTCAGTTTTGCGCTGCAACAAAGCAACAATGAGCTGCCAAATCAGGGCTATGCTGCGGTTTATCCATTAGCATTAATTATCAAAATCATTCTGGCCCAATTATTACTGATTCAACTTCTATGACATTGGTTGTCACAAACCAACGTATGCTTATGGCAGGCCGATTGAGGTCTGCCATTACTATTTGGGGTTTGTATGATCTTTTCATGGATGAACCACTACGATGAATTGGCGGTAAACGAGACCTCTGGATGGGATCACTTTAGGCCAGACGATTATCTTATGCGCTTTTATGTCGAAGATGATGACCCAGATCCATGGAATGTTTTTTTCAATGATTGGCTAACAGGTGAAGATCCAGCCTACACCACGGGCATCGTGCTTGATCGTTGGTGGCATTGGGATGATCCAGCTGAGCGAGTGAGTGCCGACTATGTTTTAGCCCATATTGCGAACGCGCGGGAACACTTGCCATTACTGAGAGCGCTCTTTATTGGCAATGTTACTGATAAAAAATGGGATATTTCCTGGATTAGGCAAGGCAATTATGCGCCAATTTTGGCGGCCTACCCCCAGCTTGAATCGTTGGTTATTCGCGGTGGCGCTGGTTTAAGCTTTGGTGCAGTTCAACATCAGCAGCTCAAAACCTTGGTTGTGCAAACCGCTGGCTTACCAGCCCAAGCCGTGCGCGAGCTTGCTGCCGCCAATTTGCCAGCGCTTGAACATTTGGAGCTATGGTTGGGCTGCGACTACCATGGTGGCGATTCGACGGTAGCCGATTTGCAGCCAATTTTGAATGGCACAGGCTTGCCAAATTTAACAACCTTGGCCTTACGTAATTGTGAATACGCCGATGATCTTGCCCAAGCCCTGGTTCAGGCCCCAATCCTTGAGCGGATCAAAATCCTCGATCTTTCGTTGGGCAATTTGAGCGATGTTGGAGCCGAAGCCTTATTTGCCAGCCCAGCAATTCGCAAACTCAGCATGCTCGTGCTGCATTACCACTATCTGAGTGATGCCATGCTTGATTGCTGGTCGGCAATTGAGCTTGCAGTTGAGGTTAGCTGTCAACAAGCTGTTGAAGACTCCGAAGATGGTGAAGACGAAGAACCACGCGAGATCGCGATTCGTGAATACTTAGCCTAGTTTGTATATCAGTGGTTGTTGCCCAAAGAAAGAGGTAAGGTATGGTGTTTGATTGGATCGGCTATTTCGGTGACTCAACGATCGCAAACTGGGATGGGCAGGAACAATTTGAATCAATTGGACATCCGGTGCGGCTGCATTTGGAATACGATTATGAAGCCAAATCAGCACCTCAACCATGGGCAGAGTATTTTAATGCGTGGCTCGCCACTGATGAACCAGCCCAAACCACGGGCTTGGTGATTGGCCGCTGGTGGCACGAGCAGGTTGATCCTGGCAATATTGATGCAGTTCTAGCCAGTATCAGCGCTGCCCGCGAACAGTTGCCCTTGCTCAAAGCCTTATTCGTCGGCGACTTTACCTACGAAGAATGGGAAATTTCATGGATTACCCAAGGCAATTATGCTCCAGTTTTAGCCGCATTTCCGCAGCTTGAATATTTGGTGATTCGCGGTGGCTCGGAGTTAAGTTTTGGCGCGGTTCAGCATCAACAGCTCAAGGCCTTGATCATTCAGACTGGCGGTTTGGCAGCACAAGTTGTGCGTGATGTTGTTGCCGCCGATTTTCCAGCGCTTGAGCATTTGGAGCTATGGCTGGGCTGCGATTTCTATGGTGGCGATTCGACGCTTGCTGATTTACAGCCAATTTTGAAGGCTGAATGTTTTCCAAATTTAGCAGTTTTGGGTTTGCGCGATTGTGAATATGCCGATGATCTGGCTCAAGCACTGGTCGATGCCCCGATTCTTGAGCAGATCAGCTATCTCGATCTTTCGCTGGGCAACTTGAGCGACGTGGGAGCTGAAGTCTTATTCGCCAGCGAAGCCATTCGCAGCCTTGATTTTCTTGATTTGCATCATCACTATATGAGCAACGAGCTGCTTGATTGTTGGGCGACAATTGGGTTAAATGTTGATGTCAGCGAGCAACAAATTCCCCAAGAACATGAGGGTGAGCAACATCGCTATGCTGCCGTTACTGAATAAACTCAATCTATGTGACATTGTTTGTCACAAAATAGGCTATGCTATAGCTAGGCCGCAATCGGCCTGCAATTGCTATTTGTGAGGTATCCATGATTTTTGCGTGGATGGGACATTTTGGTGAATCAAGCTTGACCAACTGGGATGGCCGCTTAAAACTCGACCCAATTGGGCATCCGGTGCGCTTACACTTGGAATACAATTATCGCTCCAAAGCACCTGCCCAAACTTGGCAGGATTATTTTAGTGCTTGGCTTGCCACCGATGAGCCAGCCCAAACCACGGGCTTGGTAATTGGCCGCTGGTGGCACGATTCAACCAATGATGGCGATATTGAGCGCGTTTTAGAAAGCCTCGTTAATGCCCGCGAACGCTTGCCTTTGCTCAAAGCCTTGTTCGTCGGCGATTTTACCTCTGATGAATGGGAAATTTCGTGGATTTTGCAAGGCGATTATGCCGCAGTTTTAGCTGCCTACCCGCAGCTTGAATATTTGGCGATTCGCGGTGGCTCAAACCTTAGTTTTGGCGCAATTCAGCATCAACAGCTCAAGGCCTTGATCATTCAGACTGGTGGTTTAGCAGCGCAAGTTGTGCGTGATGTTGCCGCCGCCAATTTGCCAGCACTTAAGCATTTGGAGCTGTGGTTGGGCAGCGATGAGTATGGCGGTAATTCAACGATCGACGATTTAAAACCAATTTTGCAGGGTGAGCGCTTTCCCAATTTAGTAACCTTGGCCTTGCGTGATTGTGAATATGCTGATGTGCTGGCTCAAGCAGTTGCCAACGCCCCGATGCTTGAGCGAATCAAAATTCTCGATCTTTCGTTGGGCAATCTGAGCGATGCTGGAGCCGAGGCCTTGTTCACTAGCCCAGCGATTCGTAAGCTCGAATTTCTCGATTTGCATCACCACTATATGAGCGATGGCATGCGCGATTGCTGGCCAACGATCGAGGTTAATTGCGATGTCAGCGATCAACAAATTGCCGATGAAGATGGCGACGAAGAATATCGCTATATCGCGGTCAGCGAATAAGGAGCACAATAATGGCTCAATTGCCATGGATGTCGGAGCTGGCTCCATCGAATATTGCCGATTGGGATCACCCCAGTGTTTTGCAATCGACTGGCGTGGTACATCGCGTCGGGCTGGGCTACGAAGATGATTATGACACCAAGACGGCTTGGATTGATCGCTTTGCTGATTTTTTGGCCTTGCCCAAGGTTGAAAAAACCACAGGTTTAGTGATTGGTCCATGGTGGGAACTTGATGATGGCAATGGCCCGGTTGATCAAGTTATTGAAACCTTGGTCAGTGCCGCTGCTCAATTACCCAATTTACGCGCTTTATTTATCGGCGATATCACCAGCGAAGAATCGGAAATTTCGTGGATCGAGCAGGATGATCTTTCGCCCTTGCTCTCGGCATTTCCCAATTTGCAGCATTTTGCAATTCGCGGAGCCAATGGCTTGAGCCTTGGTTCATGCCAGCATGCCCAACTCAAAACCTTGGTGATTCAAAGTGGTGGCTTGCCCAATCGGGTGGTGCAGGAGATTTTGCAAGGCAAATTACCAGCGCTAGAACATCTCGAATTATGGCTTGGCTCCGAGTGGTATGGCGGCGATGTCACCCTGACCGATCTCGAACCATTGCTCAATGGCGAGTTATTTCCCAATCTCAAGGTATTGGCCTTGCGCGATTGCTCGTTTGCTGATGATTTAGCGGTTGCAATTAGCCAATCCAAGATTATCAACCGCATCGAAGTGCTTGATCTTTCGTTGGGCAACCTTGGCGACGATGGCGCGAAGGCACTTTTGGCCTGCCCAGCGATTAAACAACTCAAACTGCTTGATGTGCACTATCACTATATCGAGCATGCAATCGCCCAGCAATTCAAACAATTGGGGATTGAAGTCGATATTTCCGAGCCACAAGACCCCCATCGCTACGATCGACGCTATATCGCGGTGAGTGAGTGATCGTTATTGGTAATCCACATGATCGGCGAGTTGCACTGTGGCAGGCGGCCTTGGCCCGTCAAGGCCAGCCGCCAGCTTGCGTCATTAGCTATTACGATCTGTTGGCAGGCCAACACGATTTGGCTGAGTTGATCAAATCTAGTGAGCTAGTGCGGATTGAATCGCCTGGCAAGGATGAGCAACTGTATCGTGAACTGGTACGGTTCGCTGCTGAACTAACGCCTGAACCAGAGTTTGAGCATTGGCCGATCGATGCAAATTTGCCGCAAGAGCGCGGGCGCTTGTGGGGTAGTCGCCAATGGTATCGCGGCTACACCCGCTTACTAAGCCAACTTGGGCAACAATTAGCTAGCTTAAATGTACGCTTGTTGCAGCACCCTGCCGATATCAGCGTGATGTTCGATAAAGTGGCCTGCCATGCGCGATTGGCGCAAGCCGATGTGCTTGTGCCACGCAGTTTGCCAGCGATTGGCTCGTTTGAACAATTGCAAACAGCACTACAAACTCATGGCTGGCAACGGGTTTTTATCAAACTGGCGCATGGCTCAAGCGCGGCGGGCGTGGTGGCGTATCGCACTAATGGCCGCCAAATGCAGGCAATTACCACGGTTGAGTTGGTCGAAACCAGCGCTGGCTTGCAATTGTACAACTCACGCAATTTGCGCACCTACACCCATCTGCGCGAAATTCAACCATTAATTGATGCCTTGGCCCAACAACGAGTCCATGTTGAAGAATGGGTTCCCAAGGCGCGGCTGGCGGGCAAGGTCTACGATTTGCGCATGTTGGTGATTGCGGGCAAAGCGCAACATACGGTTGTGCGCACCAGCACTTCGCCAATCACCAACCTGCATCTATTGAATCCACGCGGCGATTTGGCGGCAGTTCAAGCCCAGTTAGGAGCCGAATTTTGGCAGATTGTGCGGCAACAGGCCGAAGCGGCTAGCGCCTGTTTTGAGCGCTCGCTTTACGCTGGGGTTGATTTGCTGATCGCCAATAGCCTGCAACATTGTTTGGTTGGCGAAGTTAATGCCTTTGGCGATTTGCTACCAAATGTCTTGGTCGATGGACTCGATAGTTATGAGGCTGAAATAGTGGGGGCTGGTAGTTGGTGGTCGGGGATCAGGTAAGTCTCTTGCCTAGCATATTCCCGATCCTCAACCACCGATCCCCAACCACCAGAGATTCTAATGAAACAATACATTCCAACTCACGATATTGTACTGATAACCTTAGATACTCTGCGCTACGACGTGGCGGTAGCTGAGTGGACGAATGGCGGCACGCCCAATTTGCGGGCACTGTTGCCGCATGGCTGGCAAGAACGCCATAGCCCAGGCTCCTTCACCTATGCTGCCCATCAAGCGATGTTTGCTGGTTTTATGCCTACGCCTGCCACACCTGGCCCGCATGGCCGCTTGTTTGCAGCCCGTTTTGCTGGCAGCGAAACCACGACCGAGCAAACGTTTACCTTTGATGCTCCAGAAATTGTTACGGGCTTGGCGCAGGTCGGCTATCGCACCATTTGTATAGGCGGCGTGGGCTTTTTCAATCGCCAAACTGCATTAAGCTGTGTGCTGCCTGATTTATTCCATGAATCCTATTGGGAGCCACGTTTGGGCGTGACCGAGCCGCGTTCGACCGAATTTCAAGTGGCTTTGGCAGTCGAACGTTTGCAGGCAATTCCAGCCGAGCAACGAATCTTCTTGTTTATCAATATTTCAGCCTTGCATCAACCCAATTGCCACTATTTGGCTGGCGCGACAGGCGATAGTTTAGCCAGCCATGCGGCGGCTTTACGCTATGTTGATCGTCAGTTACCAGCCTTATTTGCTGCGTTACGGCAGCGCAACCCAAGCTTTTTAATGATCTGTTCCGATCATGGCACAGCCTATGGCGAAGATGGTTTTTCGGGGCATCGCCTAGCTCATCCCACGGTTTGGACTGTGCCCTATGCTGATTGCAGTTTGGAGGAAGCCCATGCATCTGCGTGAATATGCCAATGCTACGCCTTACATGGGCTATAGCTATAGTTACCCACATAAATCGGCCTATCGCCAGCTTGAGCCACGTTCATTACGCGAGGTTTGGGCCGACGAAGCCCATGATCAATTATTTTTATATCTGCACATTCCCTTTTGCGAAATGCGCTGTGGCTTTTGCAATTTGTTCACAACCACCAACCCCAACGAATCGGTGGTGCAACGCTATTTGGCCACTTTAGAGCTTCAGATGCAAGCATTGCACAACGAACTTGGGGCTGTGCAGTTTAGTCGCATGGCGATTGGCGGCGGCACACCAACCTATTTAAGTGCCAGCGAATTGGAGCAGCTTTTTAGCATGAGCCAGCGCTGGCTCGGCGTTAATTCACGAGCAATTCCCTTATCGGTTGAAACGTCGCCGCACACTGCGACCGCCGACCGCATGGCAATATTAGCTCAAGCAGGAGTTGATCGGGTGAGCATTGGGGTGCAGAGCTTCCTTGATCATGAGGCGCATGCTGCTGGCCGTGCCCAACGCCGACCTGAGGTGGAGCAGGCGCTAGCCACAGTTCGCGCAGCTCAAATTCCTACATTGAATATTGATTTAATTTATGGCTTGCCCAACCAAAGCGTGGCAACATGGCTTGAATCGCTGGAAATTGGCTTGCAGTGGCGGCCTGAAGAATTATATTTGTATCCGTTGTATGTACGACCGTTGACTGGCTTGGATCGGCGGGGCACAGGTTGGGAGCATGATTTACGCTTGGAATGCTATCGGGCTGGCCGCGAACGCTTGTTGGCAGCAGGCTATCAACAAATTTCAATGCGCATGTTTCGCGCCGCCCATGCCCCAGATGACAGCCAAGCACCAAGATATTGCTGCCAAACTGATGGGATGCTGGGCTTGGGCGCTGGTGCGCGTTCGTACACTCGCAAGCTGCATTACTCCAGTGATTACGCGGTTGGGGCTAGTTCTGTTCGCCAAATTATCCAAAATTACAATCAGCGCAGTTTGCTTGATTTGAGTCAGGTGGATTATGGCTGTGTTGTTTCGAGCACCGAGCAACGCCGCCGCTTTGTTATTCAATCGCTGTTGCAGGTCAGTGGGCTAGATACGCAAGCCTATCGGGCGCAATTCGGTAGCGATGTTTTAGCTGATTTAAGCCAAATCAACGAACTAATTGAAATTGGTTGGGCTGAATATCAGCATGGCATCTATCAATTAACTCCAGCAGGTTTAGAACGCTCAGATCTAATTGGCCCTTGGTTGTATTCGCCGCAGATTCGTCAGCTTAGCGCGGAGTTTATCCTACGATGAAACTAGCAATTTTGTATCGTGGCCCGTTGTCGAGCTGCAATTATGGCTGTAGCTATTGCCCATTTGCCAAGCATCAAGAAACTGCTGCCGAACATGCCCACGATGAAGCAGCCTTGCAACGCTTTGTGGCTTGGGTCGCCCAACAAATCCAGCTTGAATTAAGCATATTCTTTACGCCGTGGGGCGAGGCCTTGATTCGGCGGCGCTATCAACGGGCAATTGTCGAGTTGGCTAATTTGCCACATGTCCAAAAAGTCGCCATCCAGACCAACCTTTCGGCGCGGCTGGATTGGGCCGAGGATTGCCCCAAACAACGGCTTGGTTTGTGGGCTACCTATCATCCAACTCAAACGCCGCGCGAACGTTTTTTGGCGCGTTGCCATGAAGCGATCACACGTGGCATCCCGATCAGCGTGGGAGTTGTCGGCATGCACGAACATCAAGCTGAAATTGCGGCATTGCGTAAAGCCTTACCCAAGCAAATTTATCTATGGATCAATGCCTACAAGCGCGAAGTTGGCTATTACAGCCCTGAGGAAATTACCCAACTGACCGCGATTGATCCGCTGTTTCCCATTAATAACACTCGGCATCCTTCTGAGGGGCGGGCTTGTGCAACTGGTGAAAGCGTGATTTCGGTCGATGGCGATGGCACGATGCGGCGCTGCCATTTTGTACGCGAGCCGATTGGTAATATTTACAATGTTGATTGGCAAACCGCCTTGCAACCACGGGTTTGTGCCAATGCCACCTGTGGTTGTCATATTGGCTACATTCATATGCCACATTTGGGCTTGCAGCAGGTATTTGGCCAAGGCATGCTCGAACGAATTCCGCAAATTCCGCTTGAGGCGTTGGGGTAAGTTTAACCACGAAGGACACGAAGGACACAAATGTTGGTTTGGTTGTTCGACGGCATGTATTTGGTATTTCAGACAGCTAGATTTTTAACCACGAAGGACACGAAGGGCACGAATGTTGGTTTGGTTGTTCGACGGCATGTATTGGCATAAGAATCGAACCTTGGCATTCTTCGTGGTTTACCTAATCCCCGACCCCTAACAACCGATCCCCAACCCCCAACTAACGAGTTTGCATTCAGCCGTCGCTATGTGGTAGCATAGCAAACACAGTCGAGGCCGACCATGCAAGCAAAGGCACGGGCGGCTTTCTTATCGCACTTCAGCGAAAAGCAGCATAATGAATGAACAACCGTTAAGGATTCTATATTTCGCCTCCGAGGTCGAGCCATTTGCCCGAACTGGTGGTTTAGCTGAGGTTGCCGCCTCGCTACCCCGCGCCCTCCAAGCCTTGGGCCATGAAGTGATTGTGGCCATGCCGCGTTATGGGCATATCGAGCCAAGCCGCTGGCAACTTGAACCAAGCCAAATCACCCTAACAATTCCTTTGGCTGATACCGCCGAACCTGCTACTTGGTACACCACAGCCTTGCCCGATAGCGATGTGAAGGTGTGGATGGTCGAAAACCAGCGTTTGTTTGGTCAGCCTGAGGTTTACCTTGGCGATGGCGATGCTGAGCGCTTTGTATTTTGGGCTAAGGCCACGCTGGAAATTGCCCGTGACCAAGGCTGGCAACCCGATGTGGTGCATTTAAACGATTGGCATGCAGCAATTGTGGCCAACTGGCTGCGCACCTCATATCGCGACGATCAATTTTTTGCTAACACCGCCTCGCTTTATACCATCCATACCTTGGCCTATCGCGGCGTGTTTGGTCAGCGGGTGCTGGAGATGGCGGGCATCGCTGAATATGGCTATATTGCTCATTCGGATATGCCAAGTTTGCATCGGGTGGTCGATTTGATGAGTCGTGGCATCTATTATGCCGATATGATCAATACGGTCAGCCCAACCCATGCCCGCGAGATCTTAACGCCTGCATTCGGCGAAGGCCTCGACCCATTGTTGCGCGATCGGCGTGATCGGCTGTTTGGGGTCTTGAATGGCATTGACAATCGGCGCTATAATCCTGCTACTGATTCGTACCTAGCCCAGCCATTTAGCTACGACGATTTAACGGGAAAACAAGCTTGCAAAATCGCCTTACAACAGCAATTGGGCTGGGAAGCTGATCCAAGCAAGCCATTGTTTTGTTTCATCGGACGACTGAATGATCAAAAGGGCTTGGGACTTCTGGCTGAGACGATCGAAAATGTTTTAAGCCATCATCAATTCCAATGTGTGGTAATGGGGACTGGTGAAGCCCGCTATCATGAATGGCTCAGTGATTTGCAGCAACGACATCCACAGCAAGTTGCCGTAGCCTTGACCTTCAATGAAGCCCTAGCACATCAGTGTTATGCAGGAAGTGATGTCTTATTAATGCCATCGTTGGTCGAGCCAGGCGGCACGAATCAGTTAATTGCTCAGCGCTATGGCTGTTTACCGTTAGTTTGCGCGGTTGGTGGGCTAGCCGATACCGTTGAGAATATTAATACCTATGCCGGGACAGGCAACGGGTTTGGATTTACCCAGCCAGAGAGTCAATCGCTGTATGGCACAATGATGCGTGCTCTAGAGTTGTATCGACACCCAGAACTCTGGCAAGCCGCAGTTAAGCGGGCGATGCACTGTGATTGGTCGTGGGCACGATCAGCCCAACGCTACGATGAACTCTATCGACGTGCCCTCGTCAGTCGTGCAGCGCGTCGGCCACGCGCTAGCTATGGAGACGCGAATGAGCGTTCGTGAGTCGCTGTGGACGATGGATTCGTTTGAAGAAGCCTTATTTAGCATTAACCACGGAGGAGCCGTGATCACTCATCTGCCGCGTTTGGTGGCGGGCTTGCCGCCCTCGGTTGCCGCTTTGTGGCGACAGCTGTTCCGCGTTGATGTGAGCCATGGCACAATTCATCCACCAGACCGCATGCATGGCTGGATTGAACGCGCTTTTGGCAGTGTCGAAGCTGTGTTGCACCAAGAAATTATTCGGGTTACCAATCAATGGACGCTCGAAGGTGCAATTTTCAACCGCATTCGCGGGCTACGACCACAGCAAGGCCGTTATCAATCGGATATTGATCAAATTATCGCTGCCAGTGCTGGCCCACAGGATGAAGCGGGCTTTTGTACTCCCGAAAGTGGCACACCCGAAGATCGTTTTGGCCGAGTGCGCGGACGTTACTGTCTGAGCGCTTCCAATGTTGCCAAATTCGATGGCTGGCATGGCGTGCTGATCTTCGATCAACATAATCCTTTAAATTTCAACCTCGAACGGGTCGAGGATTATATTCAGACTGCTGGGCGTTGGTTCGATGCGGTACATACCGCCGATCCGCAGGCGATCTATCCATTTTTTATTTGGAATTGCCTCTGGCGTTCGGGGGCATCGGTCATTCATGGCCATGCTCAAATGTCGGTTTCCCATGGCATGGCTTACCCCAAGGTTGAGTTGTTGCGACGCACTGCTGAGCAATATCACAACCAACATAACGCTAATTATTTCCAAGATCTTTGGCGCGTGCATCGGGCCTTGGGTTTGGGCTTGAATATTCATAGCGACAATACCCATGGCTATGTCTCGCTCACGCCCATCAAGGAAAAAGAGGTCGTGCTGTTTGGCAACGATGTGCAAGAGTTAGCCCAATATCTCTACCATGTGCTCGATTGTTTTGTCACTGAATTGGGTGTGCAAAGCTTTAATGTGAGCATCACCATGCCGCCGCTCAGCGCTACGCCTGAATCGTGGGCCAATGTGCCAACGATTGTACGGATCGTTGATCGCGGCGACCCCAACAGCCGTGGCTCGGATATTGGGGCGATGGAATTGTATGCCGCCACGGTGGTTGCCAGTGATCCATTTAATATTGCCAATGCATTGGCAGGCCGATTTCCCTAATTCTTACAATTAAACGTAAACGTGAGTACGCCCTGCATCATTATAATAACTGAGCAGGGCGTACTTATTTTAGGAATTATTCAGCAAACCACTCACGCAATTCTTGGGGATGGGCGGCTGCACCCAAGGCAACCATCAATTTGATGCGTGCTTTGACTGGCGAAAGCTGCTGAGCAAACATCACACCAAGCCGTTTGAGATCATGATATTCGCCAACATAGCCATATTCATCGTAGCAAATGCCCTTCAAGCAGCGCGTCGTCACCACCACCGGAATCCGTTTGTTGAGCGCTTCTTGGATGGTTGGCAACCACCACGGCGGCACGCGCCCACCACCAAACGCCGCAATCACGATGCCTTGTGAATTGGTATCAATCGCCGCCCGCAGTTGACGATCATCGGCTCCTTGAGTGGCATAAATTAAATCAACTCGCTCAGCAAGCCGCGAACATGGGATATATTGGCGACCGCTGGGCTGATGATGAATCCGCACGGTTGCGCCTGTCAAACTGCCAACGGGGCCAAAACCAGGCGCATCGAAGGCATCAGCAGTTTGTGAATCGATTTTTTGCACCGTCGAAGCTGAAAACAAACGATCATTGAAAGCGACCATCACGCCAAGCCCACGGCTTTGCGGAGCAGCGGCGGCGCGAATCGCCCCAGTTAAATTGGTCACGCCATCATAACCCACATCGGTAGCAATCCGCATCGAGCCAGTAAACACCACCGGTTTATTCGAATCGATCAACAAATCGCATAAAAAGGCGCTTTCTTCCAAGGTATCGGTGCCATGGGTCACCACCACCCCATCAGCCTCGCCTAGCAACAAACTATTGACCCGTTGCGCTAAATCGAGGGCCATGGTTGGGGTAATATGGCTACTTGGCAAATTGGTAAAATCTTGAAAGCTAACATTAAACTCGCCGCGTGGGAGCATCGCCGAAAAATCATCGCCTTTGAGCATTGGAACTGCGCCGCTCCATTGCGGTGTGCGTTTGGTCGAAATCGTGCCGCCCGTTGTAATAACCACAACGTTGTGCATATAGTCTCCCTGCCCGAAGGCTGTGAATCGTAAGTGGCTTCAGCAATTGAGTGTAATGAAGCTTGCTGCTCACGTCAAGCGAGGATTGAAGGGCGAGGGGTTGGGGTTCAGCAGCTAGCGGATTGAGCTACGAAGATCACAAAGGACTGCTATGAACCAATAAACTCCTGAATTAATCAAATCGCTGATTATGAGGCTCCATCATGAAGGAAATCGGCCATCAACAATTCTGCATACGCTCAAAAGCCTTGGAGTTGGCAGAGAAATGGCCGATTACCGGTATCTGCTGCTGGAGCTTAATCCTGATGCCGTTACCTATGTTTATGCTTGGTTTCATGGATCAAGCTCCGATCAGCGACTTGATTAATTGAACATGTAGCCCATCGGTAAATCACGGCTTGTAACGTAGGATCATGGGTTCAGCAAATTTGACAATACAATCAGATCGTGCTATAATCCTCACGGCTTACGAAACAAGCCAATATAAATATGGTGGCTGTAGCTCAATGGCAGAGCGCCTCACTGTGGCTGAGGATGTTGAGGGTTCGAGCCCCTTCAGCCACCCCACAGAAGCAAAAACCACGTCAATGAACATTATTCATTGACGTGGTTTTTGTTATCGGCGCAACTATTTTAATTGCGTTTAACCATAACAAAACGCGGATCAAAGCAAAGCTTTGACCCGCGTTCTTACACTGTACGATGAGATTTATTTAGCGACCAGTTTTAGCTTTGACTTCAGCGGTCAAAGCGGGCAAAACTTCATTGATATCGCCAACAATCCCATATGTTGCCACCTTGAAAATCGGTGCTTCAGGATCTTTGTTGATCGCCACGATGGTATTTGACGAGCGCATGCCAGCGAGGTGCTGAATTGCGCCGGAAATACCACAGGCAACATACAATTTTGGCGCAACAGTTTTGCCAGTTTGGCCAACTTGGCGCTCGTAAGCGATCCAGCCAGCATCGACTACCGCACGAGAAGCACCGTGGGTTCCGCCCATCACCCGAGCCAACTCAGGGATGAGTTTTTCGTAGTTTTCAGGTGAGCCAAGCCCACGACCGCCCGAAACGATCACGGTTGCATCGGCGAGGTTAACCGCGCCAGTACGTTGCTCAACGTTACGCACTTTGGTGCGAATGTTCACCGCAGGCATCGCCACATTGACCACTTCACCAGCACCAGCGCCAGCAATTGGCTTGCCAACTTGGCGACGAACCGAGGCAATCGCTGGGCGAGCAGCCCCAAAACTTAGGCTGTTGATCACATTTGCGCCGTGTGAAGGGCGCACAGCGGTCAATTGACCAGCTTCAACTCCAATGTTGGTCACATCAGGAGCAAGCCCAACACCCAATTCAGCAGCCAAGGCTCCCGTAAAATCGCGCATTTGCAACGATGAACCAGTCAAAAAGACTTCTGGTTGATGGGCTTCGATTGCAGCTTTGGCCGCAGCGACATAACCATCAGTGGTATATTGCGCTAAATTGGCATCATCAACCACATAGGCTTTGCTTGCACCAGCAGCAAATGCTTGCTCGACCAAGCTGGCGGTATTGTTACCAAGCACCAAGGCAGCTACTGCTTGACCAAGTGCATCGGCAATTTCTTTGCCTTTGCCCAATAATTCTTTGGAAATTGCCCCAACTTCGCCATTTTTATGTTCGATTAAGACCCAAACGCCACTAGCCATGAAAACACCTCATTGTGAAAGTCAAAAGTCAAAAGTCAAAAGTCAAAAGTCAACGTCAAGATCATCAATCATATAGCGCAAGTAGTCCATTGGTATGGGCTATTTTGCCTTCTGATTTTTGCCTTTTGATTTACTATAGGATTTGATTTTCAACCAATTTTTGCACTAAGCTGCTAACTTGGGTTTGCACGTTGCCACTCATCATCTCGCCAGATGGGCGGGCTGGTGGTGGTACACGATCAGCCACTTGGACATTGCCAGCAACATCGCTGCCGCTAAGCCCCAGATCGCTTAAACCCCAGGTTGGAATTGGTTGCTTGCTGACTTTGCGAATCTTCAACAATGATGGGTAACGTGGCTCGTTCAAATCCTTGACGGCGGTCACGACGACAGGCAACGAGGCTTCGACGGTTTCGAGGGTATCTTCCAAGGCGCGATCAACCACAATGCTACTTTCGGTTAATTCGTGCACTTTGAAAACATAGGTAAGTTGTGACCAACCAAGGAAGCGAGCCAAGGCTGGGCCAAATTGGCCGGTTTCGTCATCGGTGCTTTGCTTGCCACAAAACACGATATTAACATTATCGAGTTTCTTGATCGCGGCGGCAACAACTTTGGCAGCGCTTTGTGAATCAACATGTTCCAAAGCTGGGTCATTGATCAACACAGCTTCGTTAGCACCCATAGCCAAGGCTTTTTTGAGTGAATCAGTGGCATCATCGCTACCAAGGCTGATCACGGTCACTTGGCCATCGTTCTTTTCGGCCCACTGCAAGGCTTCTTCAATCGCATATTCATCAAACAAATTGATAATTGGATTGATTCCGTCGGTGTTAATCTGCTTATCGGCAGTGATTTTCACACTATTTTGTTCAGGAACTTGCTTAACACAAACTACTGCGTGCATTCAAGAAACCTCCGTTGGTTTGCTGAGTGGCTCCTTCACCACAAGCAGGTGCTGTGGCTTTGGCCATAGTATACCATAGACTCGCCGACCATGACGCACTGCGTTTAACCCAAAAACTGGCTTATTTTGTACAATTGCTGTGCATTTGGCTGGCGTATACTCATACTAAGCCATGATCTGCCTGCCACCGCCAGTGCTCTATGCCAGCACTTGGTTGATCGTGGCTGCCGAACAAGGAGTTTTTTGATGGATTTAAATGAATTTGAATCGGTGCGTAAGCTGCGCAAAACTGCGTTTAAATATTGCTGTGGAATTGCGTTGGGATTAACTATATATTCCATATTATTTGTCATCTTTGCCTATGATGAAATCAATTATGAAGTTATTGCTATGGCCATATTATATATAATTATGTTATTCTTTTTCTCTGAAAGATATTCATTTAAAGGAATTGTTTTAAGTATTACTGGATTCTTGTATGTTATCTATGTAGCAGGTGATGGAGATCGCTTAAATGGATTAATATCCGATCATACTATATTATTTTTATTACCAATTATTATGGTTGGATTAATTAGTGGCTCATTTAGAATGATTTTAAGTGGTTTTTTTAATATAGGATTAGTATTTATCTTTTTTTATATTTATCAAGCTGAAATTAGATCGATAACGTATTATAATTTACTTTTTTTAAGCATCGTAATTTTCCTACTCTGGTTGCTCGTGCGGGCACTCGAAAACGCTCTGCGCCAATCGCTTCATCTCCAAGCCAATTTGCAACATTTGGTCGATGAGCGCACGGCTCAATTAGCCACCAGCGTGCAAGAAGCCAAATCGGCTCAGCGCCTTGCCGAGCAAGCCAACCTGCGCAAATCACAATTTTTGGCCACCATGAGCCACGAATTGCGCACGCCACTCAATGCGATCATCAATATGACCGAGTTTATCGATTGGTTCGGCCCTCTCAACAGCCAACAAAAAAGCTACCAAGATCAAGTTCGCGGCGCTGGCGAACATCTCCTCCACCTCATCAACGACATTTTAGATTTATCGAAGATCGAAGCTGGCCGCATCGAATTACAATTCGGCCAAGTCGATTGTGGTGATATCGCCCAAGAAGTCTTGGAAACCGTGCGGCCTTTAGCCGAATCAAAAGGTTTACAAATTGCCTACCATCATGCCGATGGCACTGGCTTGGCCTGGGCTGATAGTAAAGCGATTAAACAAATCGTCTTGAATTTGCTCTCGAATGCGATCAAATTTACTGAAACTGGCCAGATTCGGGTGGCTCTGGAGTTTTCCGCGACAACCGTCAATATCAGCGTGCACGATACCGGGATTGGCATCGCCCGCGAACAACAGCAGTTTATCTGGGAATCGTTTCGCCAAATTCAAAGTGCCGATGACCGTGAATATGAGGGCACTGGCTTAGGCATGAGTATCACCAAACAACTTGTCGATTTGCATGGCGGCAACATTACCGTCGAAAGCGAGCTTGGCCAAGGAACCCAATTTCAAGTGTGTCTGCCCACCAAAGCTGCGTGGGAGCAGCGTCACAAAAGTTATGTCAAATCAACAAGCAATCAAACGATCTTAGTCGTTGATGATAATCCCAACACGGTTGCCGAATTTGGCCAGCAGCTCCAAGCTACCAATTGGAGCATCGTAAGTTGTTTGGATAGTCGCGAGGCGCTGGCGATCTATCAACAGGAAGAGCCAGCGATCGTTGTCTTGGATGCGACGTTAGCCTTTGTCAGTGCGCATAGCTTGATCGATGCAATCGTAGCCAGTAACCCCGATCAGGCGCTAGTAATCATCACGCCAACCAATGATTATAGTGTGGGTTTGGATGCGTGGCCAAGCATTACCCGCCCATGGCCTCACGCCTTGGATGATTTCCTGCACCAAACCCTTACGCAAGCCCAACAGCAGCAACAGCTCGCATCACAGCCCTAGCCGATAAGAGAACTCACGTTTTAGGAGGAAGAATAGAATGCTCACAGCAACAACCCAAATCTCAGCAGGGGTGATTGAAGATAACCCACAAAATTTAGAAATTGCGCGGGTTTGTCTGATTCATCAACTGCATGCCCATTATCAAGGCGGCTGGCGTTCCGGCCAGAGTTTCTTTACGTGGCACGATGAACACCCCAAGATTGGCTTCGACCTTTTATTATTGGATATTCACATGCCCAAGGAGAGTGGAATCAAACTCTATCAAGAGCTGCGTGAATTATTGCCAAAAACCAAAATTATTGCTTGGACAGCCGATGTTGTGCCGCAGCGCGTTGTCTTATACCAACAAGTTGGCTTTGATGGTATGATCGGTAAACCAATTAATACCAAACGTTTTCCATTACAAATCCAGCGGATTTTAGCTGGCGAAGCTGTCTGGGAGATTTAACTGTTATGTTGGATAATGCCGAACCAATTCTGCTGCTGGCTGAGGATGCCCAGACTGATGCCACGATTGTGCAAGTGATTGCCCAACGCTGTGGCTGGCAGGTTGTTTGGCTCAAAAGTCTCTTTGCAATGTGGCAATATTGTGTCAGTATGCTCGATCGTGAGCAGCCGCCGCTCAATTGCGTAATTATGCTCGATATGAAAATGCCTGATCCGGCATATCGCAATTTAGAAGGCTCAGTTTTAGCAACCTGGCTAAGCCATGCCATGCACGAACAGCGCCTCCAACAAGCACCAATTTTTGGCATGACGACCGATAAAACCTTACATCGCGAGTGGGAAGCAAAAATTGCTGGCTGTTATCAATTGTTTGAAAAGCCTTTGCGGCCTGAACATTTTCAGCGTTTACAGCAAAGTTTAAATAATCCAACACCGCCAGCCATCGACGGCGTTGATCAAATTGCGTGTGAGATTATTCGAAAACAACATTTGGATATTATGCACACGGTGATTGCGGCGTATCAAAATCAAGCAGCACCAAGCGCAAGCACCGATTGGTCATTGGATGAACTACGGGTGCTGTTGAGCCACCTCACCAATTCGATCTATTGCCCACGCCATTTGCAACAACAACGTGAGCAGATTCTAGAGCGAGCGGGTGGCTTGATGCAGCTTCAACGTTCAATCCGTGATTTTCTCACCAATCAACAACTCTCGACTTTCGAGCTAAAAATTCTCAATCGGATTTTGCAAGGCGTTTCGCAAGAGCGCATTGCGGCCCAAGAGGCGATTGGTCGGCGTAAACTTGAGGCAACAATTGAACATATTTTAGTAGCGTTTGGGCTTTTTCTCAGCAATTAATCCCCCCAAATGTACAATCTACATCCATTTGGGGGCTTTATACTAACAATTGAGCGATGAATAGGGGTTCTTTCAACGAAATCAGAAAGAACACACTCCACCGATGTGGAAACATATAGCGTAGCCATACTAAAGGGTTTAGGGTTGCTACGCTGTTGGTTTTTAACGATCGTTTTGGGGAAAATACCGATCAAGCCAAGCCAAATCAGCATGAGGATACAACCCGTCGTCATCGTTACTCTCTGCAAATTGGTTATGATAACGAAAATCTGCGTCAGCAGCTCGTGCTTGAATCGCCAACGGTGGTTTCTGACCATAAGGATACGAACCCAACTCGTGTAATGCTGGCAAACTTGCTAGCCAATTAAAATGGCTTGGATCTGCAAGATGCAGCTGTAGCCTATGCAATTTGGTTAATTGTAATAAACTGATTGGAACATGCTCAAACCGTGTACTATAAATTGACAAATCTTGGAGTTCACTCAATTGACCAATCCGCGGGTCAAGCAGTGTCCAATCTGGCGATTGCAAATGGAGTGATTGGAGTTGCTCAAGCTGCCAAAACCACGACGGAATATGTTCGTTAGAAAAGTCGCCATTGAGCCACAAGTAACGAAGACTCTTCAGCCACTCAGGCGTAGTGGGCATTGCAAGTAAATAGGCATCAACGCAACGCAATCCGCCTAAATTTCGACACTTCGCTAAATTCCGAACCTGCTTAACGTTTGCCATTTGAAGATCAAGACTCTTAAGGCTTGATAGAGCGTGATCGGCTAAAATAAGCTCACCTAACGATGATTCCGATAAGTTGATAAATTCGCATGGGCCATTGACCACCAACTCAGCATCGGCAAAATTGTTTTCACTAAGGTTGAGCGAGCGTAATTGCGGGTTGGATTGAATCGCCTGAGGAATAGAGGTTAAGTTGCAATGTTGCATCCAAACAGCAGCCAAGTTTGTTGGCAGATGCAGTTCTGGCTCAGAGAAGTTGCTATAGAATAAATTTAAAATGCGAAGACTGCTTAGTTCTGCGAACCAGGGTGGAATATGTAAATCATCAAGCCTCGAAAGATCAAGCTCTTGGAGTGGGTGCTGACGCAACTCGATCGGCAGCATTGTCAATCCAGTGTTGCTAAGATTCAAAATGCGTAAGCGGGTAGCAGGAAGCAAACGAAAATCGCGAATTGGGTTTTCAGCCAAGTCAAGCCGTTCGATGGCAGTATCGGCAATCAGGCGGGGAATGCTCTGAAAATGATTCTCCCGCAACAAAAGCTGTTTCAATTTCGGCATGCGCCTAACAATAGCTGGCAACTCGGTCATTTCGTTGGAGCTTAGATCGAGGATTTCGATTGAGCTTTGATCAAAATTTGCTGGCAATTCAACGTGAGGGCAACCAAAAAGCGACAATTCAACGAGCGGCAATTCAATTAACCAATCGGGTAACTGGCGTAAGTTATTACAACTCAAGCTTAATACCTTTAGTGGTAACTGGCGTAATACTGTTGGTACTTCGGTTAACTTACACTGAAATAAACCAAGGCTATTCAGGCTATGACATTGGCCCAGGAGATTCAGAAGTTCAGGGTTTGTTTCAAGTGGACAACAGCTCAGCAATAAGTTCGTCCATTGCTCGTCACGGGCAGTTGCTAAAACCAAGGGCCAATCATTGTAGCGGAGGAAATCTTCGGTCATGCTTCCCTCATTTAATTTATGCGCCCCGCAATGGCCTTGATTGCAGGGCGCGGTGCGATTATTTAGGCTTGCAAGGCTTGCAACTGGGCGTAGGCTCCGTGTTGGGCAATTAAGGTTTGATGACTACCAACCTCAACAATTTGGCCATGCTCAATTACCACAATCCGATCAGCGTTGCGCACGGTCGAAAGGCGGTGAGCAACCACAAAGGTAGTACGGCCTTGCATCAAGCGTTCTAAGGCCTCTTGAATTAAGCCTTCCGAGATGCTATCGAGCGCCGACGTTGCTTCATCCAAAATCAAAACCCGTGGGTTGCGAATCAAGGCTCGCGCAATTGCTAAGCGCTGGCGTTGGCCACCCGAAAGCCGCGTGCCACGTTCGCCAATGATCGTATCGAGGCCATCGGGCATGTCGAGCACAAACTCCAAGGCATTGGCATCGCGCAAGGCTTGCTCAATCGTCGCTTCGCTCACATCATTCAAACCATAACAAATATTGTCGCGCACCGAACCATCGAAGAGCAAGGTTTCTTGCGAAACAACCGAGATATGGCGGCGATAGCTGCGCAAATCAAGCGTTTGTAGATCATGACCATCAAGCAAAATGTTGCCAGCGCTGGGTTGCAAAAAGCCAATTACCAAATTAAGCAAGGTCGATTTACCCGAACCCGATGGGCCGACGAAGGCAATTGTTTCGCCTGGCTGCACTTCCAACGTCAGGTCGTAGAGCGATGAACGTTGGGTATCAGGGTAGCTGAAATGCACATTATTAAATTGAAAATGCCCAGCAACTTGATTGAGGCGTTGTTTGCCTTCGTTATCCTCAATATCATCGTTATCCAGAATTTCGCTGACCGACTGGACCGATTCCAAGCCTTTGCTAATTTGGGGTGCAAGGTTGGCTAATTCCATCACTGCGCCAGTCAAAATTGAGAAATAGCTGGTCATCAAAACCACATCGCCCACAGCCAAGGGCAAAAATTGGGTGTAGCAAGCCCAAGCAGCAACGACTAAACACAAGCCATTGAACAGATTGAAGCTGACCCATGAAGCCGCCCCAAATAGTGAATTGACCGCATCGAGGCGCAACCCAGCATGTTGAAATTGCACCAAGCGCCGATCAAGTTTGCGCATTTCTTCTTCTTCGGCGGCATGAGCACGAGTAATCGGAATCAGTTGGATCATTTCGCTCAAGCGTGCTGCCAAACGCTCAACTTGATGACGAAAGGCGCTATTGCTCGATTGAATGGGATTACGAGTGGTACGCAACACAATTGCTGCGAGCGGCACAGTTGCCACAAAAAAGACTAAAAACCATGGTGAACGAAAGGCCACCACAATAATTGCTGCCAGCAAATTTAAAATTGCCGCAGGGAAACTCTGAAACACATTGCGGGTTAATTGCTCGATAATTTCAACATCGCGCAGTACCTTGGCCTGCAACACGCCGCTACTACGTTGATTGTAAAAACCAATTGAAATTAATTGAAGCTGCTGCGCTAACATCGAACGCAATTTGCTTTCCATACGGCGAATTGCGCGGCTTAGCAAGCGAATATAAACATACTGAGTTGGAATATTCTGCAATAACACAATTAACAACAAAAATCCATCAAACCATAAACGCCCAAGCCCGATTTGGCCTTGACTGGCAATAATATTAATAATATCGGCAGTAATTAGCGGCATAATCCAAACTGGACTATGTTTAACAATATAGATCAGGCTAGCCAGCGCTAATTTACCCCAATCCTCACGATATAAGGTTAATAAAAGGCGCATGGGATTTTGAGCAGTTGATTTGGCTGCGGCAGATGAACGGCGGGCGGCAAGAGATTGATTGGTCATCGGCATAGCGATACCCTACGTTTGCAAAACAATGATCGGCGCGACATTGCGTAACCCTAGTCTACCGCATATGTAAAAATTCGCATAGCACCCAGGTTGGCAGGCGGCGAGCATGTTTTTAGCCAACATCAGCACGACCAAAATAGATTAACGTTGGCAGCTTAACCAGCTAACCTCATGATAAATAACTTAATATTCATGGTTGATCGGTTTAAGTAACCATTTTTTAATGCTTTATTTACCAAATTTCCTTAAAGTAGCTAAAAAAAGATTAAAAATCTGCTCTACTATTAGGATATGTCGTTTTTTTGATAAAAAGTTGACATTATTACAAGTTCTTGTTATGATGCCCTCCATACCGTAGTCCTACCTACTTTCTAGTCCTCTACACGGTAATCCCAACTCAATTGTGGCAAATAAACCATCGTAACCTTGTGGGTGCTCCCATAAGTTGCATTTGCTTTGCCAAAAGCGATATTTGGTTGCCACAAGCGAAAACATCACCTGATCGATATATTTAGGAATCAGCCAGCTCTCCCTCATTCACATTCCTAAATCGACCAGTAAACCCTTGGCAAATCTTGCCAAATCACACAATCCTTAATCAATAAATCGGATGGATGTTCGGCTAGGTGTCTCGTTAAATTATCTGAATTGGTATCAGTTCAGATATATTTAATCAAGTCATTCCTGATCAATTCAAGTCGTTAATCAAGGCTTGATAAGATTCTTTATAGCTATTCATCATAATAGTTTGAATTGCATGCTCGATAGGTATGCAGTGTAGTTAAGTTTGGCAAAAATTTAGCCTCTGGCTAGATTAAGTTCCAGCAGCCAGCTTAGCTAAGCTTTGCTATACCCAACATATCGAATCCTCTCAAAAAATTCATGTGGCGCTACAATTTAGCAAGGAGTCATCAGTGATCTTAATCATTACCAAGCTTTTAACCGATACGACTGTGGTTAGTGTCCGTGAGCTTTTAGAGGCCCAAGGTCAAGAGGTTGTGGTCTTAAGCCAAGAGGTTATGGAACAAAATGCCTCATTCCGAATCAATCAGAGTGCTGATGGCCACGCTCAGGCAATTTTGCGCTTAGGTGAGCGTGAAATAAACTTTGCAACTGATGTCAGCGCTGCATGGATTTGGCGTAGCTGGCGACCAGAGCCACTGCTTGAACGCTATCAGCAACTAGCCAAACAAACTGATGAATGGAATTTCTTTTCTAGCGAATGGGGTGCGTTATATAAAGGTATCGTTTTAGCGCTCAAATGTCATAACATTTTCTGTGTCAATCCACCACCATTTCACGAAGCATTTGAAGAAAAATGCGGTCAATTATGGACAGCCGCTGATATTGGCTTTAAAATTCCAGATACATTATTTACAGCGCATCTGCCATATGCCCAAGATTTCTATGAGCAACATGCTGATTCAATAATTTATAAGCCATTCCGTCCATTTTTCAAGATGATTCCACCAAAAGATCAAGAACCAAGCAAAATTGCCAAATTATTGACGAATCGGGTTTCTAAGCAACACTTCAGCAATGCTCGCAATGCAGTTCCCACCCCTGGTATTTTCCAACCCTACGTTGAAAAAGCCTTTGAATTACGGATTGTCGTCGTTGGTCGCGAAATTTTTAGCTGTGCAATTCATTCACAAAGCAGCGAACGTGCTCGCGAAGACTGGCGACGCTACGATATACCTAACACTCCGCATCAAATCTATGCATTACCCGATGATTTGGCCGCCAAGGTTCGCACCTATATGGATCGGCTCCAGCTGGTGTTTGGCAGCATCGATATGATTGTCACCCCCGAAGGCGAGCATATTTTTCTCGAAATCAACCCCAACGGCCAATTCGATTGGATTGATCGCCTGACAGGTATGCCAATTTATGAACATTTTGCAGCAATGTTACAAGCTGCCAGCATTGATTATCCAATTCCGTTGGCTCAGGAGGCTGTTAATGCTCAGTAAGACGTTAATTTACCGCCGCTTACCATGGATTCGTGCTTCAGAAGGCCGCGATTGCGGCCCCTCGGTTTTTGCATCAGTAGCGCATTTCTACAAGCATCGAATTACCTTGGAGCAAGCACGGTCTTTGGTTGGAGCCGATCGCAATGGTACAAGTTTGGCAGGTTTGCGTGATGGAGGCCGCGCAATTGGGCTTGAATCACGGCCTGCTCAAGCGATTTATAGCGCATTGCAACATATCCAATTGCCAGCGATTGCCCACCTCAAGGGTGGCGAAGGCCATTATGTGGTTATCCATAAATGGTCGCCAACCTCAGTGGTTGTGCTAGACCCTAGCCGTGGTCTGCGCACGCTCAGCAAAGCTGAATTTGAGGCCATGTGGAGTGGTTATTTAGTTGAATTTAAGCCTACCGCAGCGCTCAAACCTCGCGAGATCGATGTTAAGCCCTTCAAAACCCTGTTGCAGCTCGCCCGCCAACATAAACTTATGTTAGGAATTGTGCTCTTCTTCGCCTTGCTAGCAACCTCGTTAGGCTGGGTAACCTCGTTTTTTATGCAAATATTGATCGATTCGATTATCCCAAATCGTGATCAAGCATTACTTTTTGCCTTAGGTCTAGGGTTAATTTTGGTCAGTGTTTTCCAATCGACACTCCAATTTGGGCGTTTATGGCTTAGTGCCAAGGTTGGGCAGCATGTCCACCAAGCCTATTCAGCTCAGTATATTGATCGTCTGTTACGCCTACCAATGAAAGTATTTGATGTTCGTTGTATCCCTGGACTGGTGTTGCGGGTTACCCAAGCCGATGGGGTGCAATTAGCGCTTTCTGAAGGATTGATTACGATTTTGGCCGATGTAGCAATGTTTGTAACTGCATTAGGCATTATCGCATTCTATAACCCAATTGCGGCCTTGATCGCAGCAGCTGCCTTACCACTTGTTTGGTTTGTCTTATTCGCGTTGAATGATCGGGTGTATAACGCTCAATTAGCCGCAATCATTCGGATGGAAGAATTCACCTCGCAGATGGTCGATGTATTTGATTGTGTACGAACAATCAAGGTTTTTGGCGCAGAAGAACAATATAAAGCTTTACTCAACGAAAAATTGGCTAATTTCACAAAATCTCGTATGGATAGCCGAATTAATATCGCCCTGCCCAGCGCATGGAGCGTTTTAGCAACCTCATTAATTACTGCTTCAATTTTATGGTACGGCAGTAGCCAAGTATTTGCTGGGCGCATGACTCCAGGTGAGTTAGTTGTTTTGTTTGGAATGGTCGCATTTTATCTCCAACCAATCCAGCGTTTACCTGCCACAATTCTCAATCTGCGCACAGCGTTATTGGGCATTGAACGGATGGATGAAATTACCACCTTACCAGACGAAGCTTCACGAACCAGCGAACCAATCGCATTAGCTGAAGTCAAGGGCGAAATTAAGTTCAATGATGTGCATTTTGCCTATATGCGCAACAAAATGGTGCTAAAAAAGCTCAATTTTGAAATCAAGCCTGGCGAAACTGTAGCAATTGTTGGTGAAACTGGCTCAGGTAAAACCTCGTTGGCTAATTTGATCGCAGGTTTTTATCTCCCAACCCACGGCGATGTATTAATTGATGGCATTAGCACGCGCAATATCGACCCCGATGAATTACGACGCTCAATTAGTGCCGTCTTTCAAAATACGCGGCTGCTGCAACAATCAATTCGCGATAACATCACCCTGATGCGTGATACCGATTTAGAATTAATTCGCAATGCCGCCAAAATTGCTCAGGCCGATGAATTTATTGCAGGCCAAATGTATGGCTACGAATCGCAAGTGGCACGTGGTGGTGATAATTTCTCTTCTGGTCAAGGCCAACGCATAACGCTTGCCCGCGCATTGCTCAAAAATGCACCGATTTTAATTCTCGATGAAGCTACCAGCAACTTGGATAGCGCCACCGAACAAGGGTTTTTACAAGCCCTCGAAGATAATCGGGCTGGTCGCACCACCGTGGTGATTGCCCATCGTCTGAGCACCATTTTACGGGCCGACCGCATTTTGGTGATGGAGAATGGCGAAATTATCGAATCGGGCAGCCATGACCAACTTGTAGCCCAAGCTGGCCATTATTACAACTTGATCAAAGGCCAGATTACCAAGCCCGCTCCCGAGCCAATTGTCATGCCTGAAACCCATTTGAACCAACTCGCGGCCTAGGAAGTTACTGCGTAGCCTGCTACCTTAGCTTCAAGGTAGCAGGCAGGTTGAATGCGCCTAACATTGCTATCGGTCAAATATCATCAAGTAAGGATGGTACAGATTTTAACTCGCTATCAATAATTAAGCCTGATAGTGTGTAAACTTAAGAGTACTTTGATTAAATGAACAATTAAATTCTATTACTACCAATAAGTAGCAATTATCAATCAATTAAGCTATTTTTGGATATACTCATTTAATAATACAAGTAATTTTATAAAAGTAAATATGATTATAAAGTAACAAAAATACATAAATTAATCTTGACATATACAGAAATATTTCTATAATCATGCTCATTGCTGGAATTGAACAAGAATCTATTGTTCAATAATTAATCAAACTAACTTGAGGAGTATCAACAATGCGTGATCGTACAATGCTGGTAGAAAAGACCGAAGATGTGATTATTTTTGGCTTGACCTACCTCGAAGAAGAAGCTGCCGAAATTAACGATGTCGTTGGTTGTTTGATGCCAATTGATGGCGAAGGCTATACCGTGACTGGTTGCGATGATTCTGATGGCGGCAATCCAGGCGAAATGATTCCCTAATCGATTCAGATTGTATGGCTGTAGCTCATTTGCTAAAGGAGTAACACTTATGGAATTCAATACTATCAAAACTGAAGAACTGCCCATTATTTTCGGCCTAACCTACCTCGAAGAAGAAGCTGCCGAAATTAACGATGTTGTTGGTTGTTTGATGCCAATTGATGGCGAAGGTTATACCGTAACTGGTTGCGACGATTCAGATGGTGGTTATTTAATCCCATAACCTCATATTCAACATTTCGTAATTAATTCTATTCAAAGGAGTTATTCTGATGGAATTTGAAAACATTAAAACTGAAGAACTACCAGTAATTTTTGGCCTAACCTATCTTGAAGAAGAAGCTGCCGAAATCGATGATGTCGTTGGCTGCTTGATGCCAATCGATGGCTATTCAGGCACAAGTTGCGATGATATTGACGCAATTCCTTAATTCAAGCTTGATTCTTTCTGCTATCAATAATTGTGTGTAATTGTGTGTAAAGGAGTGACGTTCATGGAATTTGAAACCACCCAAATCAACGAAACGCCAATGATCTTCGGCCTGACATATCTCGAAGAAGAAGCTGCTGAAATTGACGATGTTGTTGGTTGTTTTGTGGTCGATGGCTACTCAGGCACCGGCTGCGATGATAGCGATATGCCTCCAGGCACTCAAATTCCTTAATTTCGCTAGCCAACAAATTTAGATTGTGTGTATAAGGAGTGACCTTGATGGAATTCGAGAACATCAAAACTGAAGAACTGCCAGCTATTTTTGGCCTGACCTACCTCGAAGAAGAAGCTGCTGAAATTAACGACGTTGTAGGTTGTCTGATGCCAATCGATGGCTACTCAGGCACTAGCTGCGATGATAGCGATCAAGGCTACGATATTCCTTAATCCTCATTAGGATTAATTTGGTACATTCCAGCAATCAAGCGAGCCATGGAAACCCATGGCTCGTTTTGCTTTAGTATCGATTCAATTTAGCTATAATCATATAAAGACCAAGCTTGGCTTTTCAGTAATTCTCGAATGGAATCATAGCGTTTCCATGGTTTATCCCACCAATTACATTTACGAAATAATAGAACTGTTTGATTAATATCAAAAAACTCAATTGTATAGCATTGATGGCCTAATGCTCGATGAATTCCAATTAACCTTGGTAAATCATAAGCACGATCCGGAAAATCGTAGCGTTTTTTCGAGCTAAGATTCGTTCACGCCGCAATTAAATCAAGCATTTCTATAACGATACTTGAATTTAAAAAATCAAATATTGAGCCTGAATTGCAAAATCACGGAGATTATCGCAGACAATAACCATTGAATATCCTTTATCCTGAAAATGTTGGCAGGAACCAACAACGGCAATGCATTTCATAACTTGCCGCTAGTTGTTGCATATCCAGCCAGCAAAAAATAATGCCACTATAAGTTATTGAATCAACTAGTTTAACTGGTTTTTCAGCCCATTCTGATTCCCAAATTGATTCATCATAATGTTGATGTTTTTGGGCTTTCTTATGCATTTTTGGATCAGTAAAGCCATGATCTGCCAGATGTACAAGTTTATGATAAATTTGAATAATTGGTTTCCATAGGCGGCAGCTTTGCCAGAAATCATAGTGAATGTTCATTCGGGCAAAAATTTGCGCTTGGTTGATTAATTCAGCATCTTTCAAATAGTCTAATCTAGCTTTTTGTTCCCGAAACACTGAAAATGCTGCCAATAGTTTAGCGCGTTTGGCATAAAATCCTAAAATATCGATTGTCAGATCATTATGTTCTAGGCGATTTTTAGTCGGAATAAAGATTGTTGTATGGATTGAATGATTAAATTGGCCAGCTTGGGCTGGCAAACTAATTTTATCAATATAATCATTTAGACAAACCCAAAAGACGTTTGTCGTTTGTTGATCAATCAATAATGCTAAAACGGGCCGACTCGCACCTAAACTATGAATTGTTTTAAGCAAACTGGTAGGAACATCCATCGGAATCACTTCCAATTGATTGGGCTTCAAGCTAAGCATAATTGAGTGATTCGGTGGTGGAATTTCCAAGATCTGTGGCTCGATTGGAGTTGTCCAATCAAGATAACAGGGTAACTCTTCACCAATCCAAGGCTGAATTTCGGCTTGATTGATAGCCATGCCAGCGATTTCAATTTTTATATGTAAACCGAGTTGTGGCAAATACTCGCTAATTTGCCACACAGGCGGCAAGGCTTGCCGCACGATTGCCATTATTGCTAGATTCAGTTTGGGATAGCTTGGCACTGCATGCCAGTTGATCGGCAAGGGTAAAGCTGGAATATGTGCACGAAATTCAGCTAATGGTTGAAGTTGATCAATGCAGGTTGGGCAAGTTTGAACAATCGTCCTCAGCCAAGCATAAATTGGCTCAAAACTGTGCGCATCCAAGGCCGAACAGCAAATAGGTTGCTGTGGCTGTCCATATGGATCAATTTTGGCCATCAATGGCGCTAGCAAATTCGCGCTTGCAAGATCAGATTTCGTGAGCACCCACAACCATGGCAACGTATCCCAAGCTTTATTAGATTGCCAAAAAGATTTAACAAAATCGACTAACTGGCGAGCTTGGCTCATTGGTGGAACCATCAACCAATGATCACGATCGTGGCCTGGCTCGATACAATAAATCACCCCAACGCAAGGGCGTTGCACGAAGGCTTCAAGTTCATCCTCAGGCTCAAGGGCATAATTGGTTATCCATTCAAATGTGATCGTATGTCCCTCAAAACCAAACTGGGCACGGGTACGATTATTTGGTTCATAGATCAGTGCAACAGGTTGTTCTACAGGTTGTTTTGCTTGAATTAAGGCCTGAATCAGACTATGGCGACCTGATCGAACATTGCCAAGCACTAAAATTGGGTGTGCCATACTGCGTCCTCACATATCAACGACCCTTCATGGTATTGTAACCCATCCCCAATCTAGAACGTCTAAAGCAATGCTGAATGGTACTATTTGGAGGTTTGGAATGCAACAGAAACGCTTAAGTTGGAATTGGGTTGGTGCAGGACTGGCAGGGGTTTTGTTGTTAACTGGTTGTGGTAGTCCGCAAAAAATAAGCTATGCAGCAGGCAACTCGATTACATCAAATACCAATATCAGTGGTTATAATTTTCTGGATTGGCAGGCTGGGATGCGGGTGCTGATGGTTTATGACGGCGCTTACCAGAAGGAAGACTGTGAATCAAGCATGGAGCTCAAGGGCACCACAGCAATAAATCAGTGTCGCATCGTCTTTAATGATGGAACGATCGTTGTATGGCGAATTGTAACCGATGATGGAAAGTCCGCCGAATTAATTATTAACGAAACCAGTTATCGTATTCCTGAAGCAGGCAATCTGGTTGTTATCCATCCTGAAAATGGTGTAATCCAGGTGCAACAACAACAACGCGAGCTTACAACCATAAGCTTTACCGAAAAATCTATTGATGCGTGGCTTAAAGCCGATCCACTGATCGCGCCGATTGTTTTCCCCAAAATCTATTGATGTGCTGATCGCGCCGATTGTTTTCTCCAGCCAACAATAATGACGAGTACTCACTTAATCTAGCAAGCCCACAGCGTGTAACTATGGGCTTGCCGAACCTATTGCAACGCACCAAACTTGCGCCAGTATGATCCAGTTATCAAACTCGCAACAAGCCACGAAACCCACGCGCCGCGTAGTACGAATCAGCGCCATTGTGATAGACAAACACTTGGTTGTAGCGTCGATCGCCAAAAATTGCGCCGCCAAGGCTACGAATTTCGCTAGGTGTGTGCAACCAACTTGATGTTTTGGTATCAAATGCGCCAAAGGTTTGTAAGCGGCGATAATCAGCTTCAGTCAACAGCTCGATACCCATTGCGAGCGCCAGATCGAGGGCATTGTGCGCAGGTGGATGCGCCTTACGCGATGTTTGGGCCGCACGGTCATAACAGGCGCTCCGCCGACCAGCCGGACTTTCAGCAGCACAATCAAAAAACAGATAGCTGTCAGACTGAGGATCGTAAGCAAGCACATCTGGCTCGCCGCCGGTTCGCTCCATTTCAGCAAGTGACCACAGTTTGGCGGGCTGTTGCTCGAGTTTTGCTTGAATTTTGGCCCATTCAAGCCCAACATGGCGCGACATATGTTGACTAAATCGTACCTGCAAATCGGTGATGAGCATTTCGCGCTGCTCAGGCAACAATATTTTTTCGTGGTCCATTAACATGACCTCCGGCAAGAGCAAGGATTGTTGGTGCTATGCAAGTTGAGCCATACCACCAACAATCTGGTTATTGAATAATTGCGCTACGGGTCATTTGTTGCAAAATAGCTTGGTTGGCAGCAAAGCCTGATTCGGGCACAAAGCCGACAATCACGCCTAAACTACCACCTGGGCCAGGCTTAACCGTAACGAACGCCTGAATTTTAGCCTCCTGACCACGCACAACCCGCACAAACTTAACCGTTCCTTCCGACGCATTAATAGCATATTCACGTTGGCTATTGGGTGCTGCTAGGATATTTATGGTCTCTTCGATAGCCGCTTGAATGCCAGCTACATCGTTGTTTTTACCAATCACTTTATTCGCCAAGATGCCTTGCTCGCCATCGACTGCGGTTGAGAAAAAAACAGCAAGGTTTTCGCCAATCACATATTCTGTCCAGGCTTGGGGGTGTGAAACACTCATATTGGTGTTCGCGTTGCGGGTTAAAATCACGCTACTTGGATCAATTGGCGTAGTTGGTAAATCGACAGGGCCAGCTGGAACAGCGGTTGAATCGGCGACAACCGGCGGAGGTGCGCTTGGTTCAGTCACAGTCGTAGCCAAAACCCAACCACTGGTACCTAACTCGGCTGCGGGCAAATCCATGTTTGCTCGTTCAAACAAGCGCACATTCCACCAAAGCACCCCACCAACCTCACGTGATTCGATATATTGCAGGCTATCATTTGGATTGACATTACCTTTGGATTGAGAGCGTTCATTTGGCTCAAATCGTAGCCCCGAGGTTGCCAGCGAACGCCCAATTGGCAAGTTAGGGGTCGCGGTTGGAATCGCATCTTGGGTTGCTTGGATTGAGCGTTGGGTGGCCCGCGCAAATATCGTTGGAGCAACTGCCGTAGCCGTAGCAGCATTTGCAGCATTTTGCTCACTCATAGTTTCATTAAGCAACCAAACCCCATAGCCTAATCCACCAGCAATCCCAAGCACTAACAAGGTTTGGAGTAAAACACCGAGTGGGCCTTGTTGACGCGGCCCCTTGGCCGAAAAGTTTGCATCCCAATCATTAGGGTCAATTTTACTTGGCACTGGTCGCCTCCCATGTGAACAATTGCACGCGCACCAGTATACGTTAAAAGTGCAAATTTGGGATAGCAACCAGCATGGCAGCATAGAATGCGTCGAGCCGCGATCATGATCACGGCTCGATTCAGCTTAAAGTGGTTGCCAAAGTGCTGGAACGATCTGTGGCTCCCAACCTGGTAACGAAGTATGGGCTTGAATACAACGATAGTTAATACCATTGTGCTGTACAAGGCTGCCAACGCTATAATTAGTATAGGCTTGCCAAGCACTCAGGGTTGGGGTGGCAGTCAATGGCGGTGGAGCCATGGTTGGCACAAGGGTTGGGGTGACGGTGGCAGGCACAATTGTGTTTGTCGGCGGCAAAATCGTTGGGGTAAGCGTCGCAGGTTGAGCAGCGAATATCACCGTCAATTCATGAATCGACCACCAATTAGCCGAACGAGCAGTTAGCTCAATGCGAACATAGCGAGCATTCCGAGCAGCAAAGTTGATGGTTGTGATTTGGCTTGAGCCGCTTCCTGTCGCCACAGTTGCCCAATCGCTGGTGTCGTCGCGAGTTTGAACAATAAACCCTGCTGGATAATCGCCACCTGAACTGCCTGCATCAAGTTTAATGCCTGAGATAGGCGTAACCCGCGGCAAACCGATATAAATCCATTGACCAGCTGCCTGTGGTAAGCCACTACTCCATCGGGTGTTGAGGTTGCCATCAAGCGCATAGTGCGTGCTACCGCCAGCTTCAGTCGATGAAGCATTCATAATGGTTTGGTCAGGCCGAGTAGTTGGGCTAACCACGGTTGGGCTGGCGGTGCGGGTTGGGCTGGCGGTCGGCGTACTGCCAGGCGTTGGCACAAAAGGAAACTGTTGATTTCCGGCGACATCACCCTCTGAGCGCAATGGAATAGTATTATCGGTAAAGACATTGCCATAAACATCAGTCAGGCGAAAGGTAAAGGGGCCAGTGCCCATTCCACCTGGCACCAGAAAATAATTATACTGGACGCGATCAACATTCTGGAAAATACCCTGAGGATTGCGATATTCAAACTTGGCAATTGCATTACGATGATTGCGGACTTGTACGCCAGCCCACCATTGGCTACTGCCTTCTTTATAGTTGTAGATAACGTTGCCACTGACATTTGGTGCGCTGATCAATTGCCAAGTAATTGGTACATTCCCCGCCTCAAGCGCTGCAATTCGCTCAAAAGCCTGCGGGCTAAGATCGATCCCGCCCACCACACAGCCAGGGCAACGATCAATAATTTTTACCGTAACGCTGCCCCGTGGCCCATTGACCGTCACATAGGCTCCGCAATAATCGGCCAAGCCATAATCGGTCGTATTCATGGCTGCCAAAAGCATATCGCTGGGCACTGGCAAACTACAATTACCCATACCTACCGTTGGATCATAAAACGTTGCCCGCCCGCTACGCAACGCCCATGGATCAGCAATCGTTTGCATACGTTGGGCGCTGCCTTGGGCAACAAATAGCGCTGAGGTTAACAATAAACTCAAGATTAAACCAAAGCTGAAAAAAGTGCCTTTACGCCAAGCCATAAAAATCCTCCAAAACTCGGGTAAAACATTGCTGTGATTTCATTTCAAGCTAGTTCGCATTAATAAGTTCAATGAAATTACAAACACACTTTAAGCAATTTTTTACAAAAGTCAAGATTTGAGATCAACATCTTACGATTGCCATCGAGCACGACTTGTTCTATAAAGGTATGAAATAAGCACAAGACAGAGGATTAGCAGATTATGAATACCACCCAAAGTTTTCTTGTAGCCCGTTGGATACGAGACGATATTCTACCAACCGATACTGAAACGAATACATACCAATCGTATCAGCAAACAATTGCCGATCTTGATCGTTGTGTGGCACAATTCGAACTCCTGCGTTCATCCCTCGATAAGTCCCTTTCGTCCGAGGCGGTGCTCCAAGCTATTCGCGATTTTGAAACGATTACCACCTTCATAAAACGACTTAGCGGGTATGCCGAGCTTTGGATAGCAGAGGATACGCAAAATCCGCATGCCCAAGCATGCGCAACCCTGATTGATATTGTGATTACAAAAGCAACGAATAAAACACTTTTTTTTCCCCTATGGTGGAAGAATTTGCCTGAGGATGTGGCTGCATCGATTCTTGGAGACATCCCCCAGTACGCCTATTGGTTGCGACAGATGCGAAGTGCTGTTATCCACACGCTGCCAGAACCTGTCGAGCAAGCTATTAATCTCAAGAACAGTACTGGTGTCACAGCGCTTCGTGCCTTGTACGATGCGATAACGAGTCGGTATAGCTTTACCTTAGAAGCCGATGGACAGATTCACCACTTAACTGATAGTGGTATTTGGGGCTATGCATCGCATCCTGATCCTGCTGTTCGCGATCGTGCTTTTGTTGAGCTGTACCGCGTTTACAGCCAAGATGCCTCGCTGCTTGGTCGTATTTATTTCACCCTCGTGCAGGATTGGTATCAAGAATATATTGAACTGCGTCGTTATAGCAGTCCCTTAGCGGTACGAAATCAGATGAATGATATCCCCGACGCGCTGATTGAAACCCTCTTTCGCGTTTGCCGCACCAATACCCCACTCTTTCACCGCTACTTCCGATTAAAAGCACGTTGGCTTGGAATGGAACGAATGCGCCGTTGTGATTTAGCGGCCCCGATTATTACCAAGAAACAATCCTATACCTGGAAACAAGCGGTTGAGATGACACTTGCAACCTTTGAGTCCTTTGATCCGCTTTTTTACCAGCTTGCGCATCGCATTTTTCAAGCAAATCATGTGGATAGTGAAGTGCGGAGTGGTAAGCGTCGTGGTTGTTGGTGTTTAGATTTTGGACCTACGATAACTCCATGGGTTCAGATTGACTTTAATGGTCGCGTCGATGACATTGCTGCCCTCATACATGAGTTTGGGCATGCTATTCATGGCATGCTCGCTGAACACCAATCGGTATTGCAATATGCTCCATCAATTCCCCTTGCTGAAGTTGGAGCATTGTTTTGTGAGTTACTTTTTGCCGATCATCTCTTACAACAAACCCATGATCCTGAGGTACGGATTGGGTTACGATTTAAACAGTTGAACGATTCTTTTGCCTTTCTCCATCGTCAAATCTATTTTACCTTTTTTGAATGCACAGCCCATGATTTGATTCAGCAGGGTGCTTCGATTGACGATGTTGCCCAAGCCTATCTTGATACGGTCAGAGAGGAATTTGGTGATACCATTGACATTCCTGATGCAATGCGCTGGGAGTGGACATTAATTTTCCATCTCTTCCATTATCCATTCTATATGTATAGTTATGCATTTGGACAACTGCTTGCTTTAGCGCTCTATCAGCAATATCGCCAAGAAGGAAATTCTTTTAAAGACCGCTTCTTTGAAATATTGAGGGCTGGAAGTTCTGATCATCCTGTCGCCATTTTGTCTAAGGCCGGGGTTAATATTGCTGATCCACTATTTTGGCAAGGTGGGTATGATGTGATTCAGATAATGCTCGAGGATATTGAACAGATACCAATTCCCTAAAATACATCTTTAATCCAACAAGCGATGGTATAATTGAAGCGGCCCTCAACTGCAATAAATCTGCTCCATGATGCTCTATGTAGTAGGCAACCACTTAGTTTGTAGAAGGAGTGCTTTGATGAAGCCTGAAGACATTGCCAAAAAAGTTCGTGAAGTTGCCGAAGAAACTTTGAAAAACGCCCATACCAATGCCTCAGATGATCAACTTGACCAAGCCAACGAGCCGCGTGATCGTCGCCCAGCCAAAGAGGCCGATGAGCATATTACCTTGCGCAAACGCCGCCGTCCTAGTGGCAACGATGATGATTAATCGTTAGCCCATGTTGTGTAATGTAGTCGATTTTTGCACTTTGTAGGAGTGTTGTATGCAGCAGATTGCGCCGCGACGTTGGCGTTTGACTCGTTTTAGCCTCATTTTACTCTTGCTCTTAGCCGCTTGTGCCGATCTCTCCGAACCAACTCCGGTGGCAAAACGCACTCCGATTGCTGGCCAAGCTACGCCCGCCGCCCCAACTCGCACCCCTGCTGGCCGCGATGATCAGAGTTGGCTGATTATGCTCTACTCCGATGCCGACGATGAGATTCTTGAAGAAGATATGCTCAACGACATCAACGAGGCTGAACTGGTTGGCTCAACCGATCGGGTGCGGGTAGTAGCTCAGGTCGATCGCTATGATGGCGGCTTCGATGGCGATGGTGATTGGACGAGCACCAAACGCTTTTACATCGAACAAGATGACGACCTTGAGCAAATGAACTCCAAGGAACTCGCCGACCTTGGCGAAGTCAATATGGCCGATGCCGATACCTTGACTGATTTTGTCACATGGGCCGCCAAAACCTATCCCTCGGACAAATATGTGTTAATTATGTCTGATCATGGGGCTGGCTGGCCGGGCGGCTGGAGCGACCCTGACCCTTCAACCACAGGTCGCCACGATATTCCGCTGGCCGAGAGCTTTGGCGATATGCTTTTTCTCATGGAAATGAGCGAGGCACTCGAACATATCATCGCTGAAACCAATATTGGCGAATTTGAGTTAATTGGCTTTGATGCCTGCTTGATGAGCCATGTTGAGGTCTATAGTGCGATCGCCCCCTATGCTCGCTATGCTGTGGCCTCGCAAGAAGTCGAGCCATCGCTGGGCTGGGCTTATGCTGCAATTTTGGGGCGATTAACCGATAGCCCTGAAATCGATGGCGCTGAGCTTTCGCGAGCAATTGTCGATAGCTATATCGAGCAGGATCAACAAATTCTCGATGATGATGCCCGCGCCAAATATGTTTCGCGCACCTACGATTTTGAGGGCAATGTTTCTGCTGAAGAAGTTTTAGAGCAAGAGCGCAAGGCCATCACCCTGACGGCAATCGATTTGGGCAAATTGCCTGCGGTGATCGATGCACTTGATCGTTTGGTGATTACTTTGGCCGAGGCCGAACGCAAAGACATTGCAGCGGCACGACGCTATACCCAAGCGTTTGAGAGCGTGTTTGATAGCGATCAACCTAAGCCCTACATTGATCTTGGGCACTTTGCCCAATTGCTCAAGCAAAAAGTTAATGTGCCCAGCGTCAACAAAGCCGCTGATGAGCTGATTGCAGCGATTGATCGCAGTTTGATCGAAGAGAAACATGGCGATGAAAAGGCTGGGGCAACGGGCATTTCGATCCACTTTCCCAATTCCAAACTGTATACCAGTGCCGATGCTGGCTACAAATCCTATAACATGGTTGCCGTAAACTTCGTCAACGATTCGCTGTGGGATGAATTTTTGGCCTTCCAATACGCCAAAAAGCCATTGCCAACCACCATTGAGCAACCAACCGCAACCGTCGAACGTCAGCCAACCCCAACGCCTGAGCCAATTGATGTGACCGAGGTTGAAGCACCTGGCTCCGAGCCAATTACGGTTGCTGCGATTGAACTTTCAAGCACAACCGCCAGTCTCGATCAGCCTGTTGTGCTCACCAGCAGCATCACTGGCGATAATATTGCCTTCGTTTATATCTTCATCGGCTACTATGATCAAGAGTCCGATTCAATTCAAGTTTTGGATATGGACTACCTTGACGCTGAACAAACCCGCGAAATCGGCGGAGTCTTTTATCCCGATTGGGGCGAGGCCTCGACGATCGATATTGAGTTTGAGTGGGATACGCAAGTTTTTGCCATGCACAACGAAACCACCGCAAGTCTAGCCTTGTTTAGCCCCGAAGATTATGGAGCATCGCCCGAAGATGCCACCTACACCGTCGAAGGCTTGTACACCACTGCCAAAGGCAAAAAGACTCGACGCGCGTTGTTGTTGTTCAGCAATGGCGAGTTGGTACAAGTGCTCGGGTATACTGGCAAGGAAGATACTGGTTCGTTGCGCGAAATCAACCCTAAGCGTGGCGATAAATTTGTGGTGCTCGATACTTGGCTTGAAGAATCACAACAAACTGGCGAGAGCGAATTTGTCAATTACGAAGGCGAAACCTTTGTGTTTGGCGATGACAACTTTACTTGGGAGCTTGAACCAGCTCCTGCTGGGAATTACCTCGTTGGCTTCTTCGCTGAAGATTTTGATGGTAATGTCTACTCAGCCTATGAAACCTTGATTATCGAGTAAACCTTTAAATCGTAAGGGCGCTGGTTTTGTACCAGCGCCCTGCTTTATTTTAGTTAGGTGGTCAATCTAAGGAACCCAAATCAACCACACCGCGCTATTGCCGTAAACCGAGCCAGCTACATCGCGGAAGGTGATGGTTAGCTCTTGATCAAGCCATGATGTCAACTCGCTGCGCGAAATCTCAACAACTTGGGGCGTTGTTAAGCTACGTTCGTACAACACCGCATTATCAGCCCAAACCGTCATTTGATCATCAACCCGAACTTCGGCAATCGCGTCAGGACGCGATGAAAGATAGAAGCGCCCAGTCGTTGGCAATGGAGTATTGATTGTTAATGTCGTGGTGTAATAAATTTGGCCTTGTTGAGTGATTGGAATCAACGGCTGAGCCACGGCATTAATCACGATTGGGAAGATTGGGCGACTATCAGTAACCAACGGCAAAAAGGTCGTTGAACTACCAGCAACCGGAGTCACGCTTGGTTGGCTCGTTGGCGTGGCCGTTGGTGTATTGGTTGCGGTTGGTGTGCTCGTGGCCGTCGGGGTTATGGTTGGCGTGCTGGTTGCAGCAGGAACTCGCCGTAACAAAACGCTGATACTATTGCCATAAAAGTTTGAAGTCGCAATATCAACCAAACCATCATTATTCAAATCGGCATAGATTAACGACGTTGGGTGCACGCCTGAGGTTACCAGTTGTGGGCTGCTAAAATTGGCATTGCCTAAGCCAAAATAAATACTGACCGTGCCAGGATCAACATCATTAACCGTATTGGTTGCCAGAATATCCAGCACGCCATCTCCATCAAGATCAGTTATTTCAATATCGCTTGGGCCTTGCAAGAAAATCGTTGGAGCAAGCGGCGTAAAGCTACCACTCTCATTATTGATCAAGCGAGTCATACTTTGTTCCCAACGATTAACCGCGATAATATCGTTATCATTATCGCCATCAATATCGCCAATCCCAGCGCTATGGGGAATATTGCCAACCCCATAATGAACCGCAGAACTAAACGTACCATTGGCATTATTAATCAACACGCTGACACTATCACTACCAGCATTGGCCACAACCACATCAGCATACCCATCGCCAGTTAAATCACCAACTGCCTCAAGCGTTGGCGAAGCCTGAACCGTGTAGATCGTTTGATTAGCAAAGGTTCCATTGCCATTGCCCAACAAAATACTAACCCCTTGACTATCTTGGTTGGTTATAACCGCATCAAGTTCAGTATCTTGATTTAGATCACGCAAGATTACGTCGGTTGGGCGTGCACCAGTGCTAAACGATTGGGCAATTTGGAACGTGCCATCGCCATTACCGAGCAATACACCTAGTTGATTTGAGGTTTGCTTGGTCACGACAATATCTAAATCGTTATCACCGTCAACATTACCGACATCGATGCCACAAGGAGTAGCAACACTATACGTGGTGTGCGTTGGGAAAGCGCCGGCTCCATTATTTAAAAATATTTGAACTTCGCTACTTGCCTGATTTGCCGTCGCTAGATCGACAAAACCATCGCCATTGAAATCACCACGACCCAATTCGCATGGGCGGCTTGGTGAACTATAGGTCACCACTGGATGAAAATCAATTGGATTAGGCAGCGTTTGGGCCAGCAAGCCTCGGCTATTGGCATTAACTACCAATAAACTGCTCACGACAATTGTACCGATGCTCGCCAGCACGGCACGCCGAAAAACCATTGTGGTCTTCATTGAATCTCCCATCAATCAACAAGCAGGGGGTATTTCTCTCTGCATCAATGTTACACCAGTATATCATAGACAATTTAAATATTAAGCGCTATTTTAGGCAGTACACGCGTTGGGCTACACTGATGGGCAAGCGAGGCGTAGCGATGAATCTCAATTCATTAAAAAAACTGCTCAAACACCAAGCCTACCACCAAATACTTGAGCATTTGCAAACTGGCCCAACTTGGAAGCAAAAGTCGCTTGATCATGCCCTCTATCAGCTTGCCAGCCAACCAGCTGAAACCCTGATCGCCACATTACTCAGCGCTGGCGCAAACCCCAACCAATCACTGCAAGACAACCGCTATATCAGCTTGCATCGGGCAGCAATCTATAATCGTTATGCGATCGCTGAGCTTTTGTTGAGCCATGGAGCCAACTGCCATGCCCAAAGCGCTAAGCAACAAACGCCACTACATTTGGCTTGTCTCAACGGCCATTTCGAGCTAGCCCAATTGCTTTGGCATAACGGCGCTGATCTGCATGCCCAAGCTGATTCAAACTTCACACCATGGTTATATGCAGCCAGCAGTGGCAATCTCCAACTACTCAGGTGGTTGTTAGACCAAGCGGTTGATATTGATCAAACGACGGCTAATGGCATCTCGGCCCTAACGTTGGCAGCGTGGAATGGGCATCAAGCAGCCGTCGAATGGTTGTTAGCCAATGACGCAGCAATCGAAGGCCCGCCAACCAGAACTCGCACCCCGTTGCATGCTGCATTAAGTAAAGGCCATATGGCAATTGCCAATTTGTTGCTTGATCACGGGGCAGCGGCCAACGCCATAACCAGCGAGGGCAATAGCTGCGTGTGTTTGGCTGCTTGGCACAATGCTACTGATTTAGTTGATCGTTTATTGCAGCTTGGCTCACCCATTAATTGTGCGATGGCAAAACCGCATGCGACCGCCTTGCATGCTGCGGCCCAACTCAATAACCCTGCGATGGCCCAGCAACTTTTAGCCAACGGAGCGAAGATTAATGCACTCAATCCACAAGGCTTGATGCCATTTCACACAGCGATCAGCACTATTTGCGCGACTAAAAGCGCCGATCTCGCGTTGATCGAGGTTTTTCTGCGGATGGGAGCCGATCCTAACCAGCCAAGTTATGCAATCAAGCAGCTTGGCAAGGAAACGCAGGTGCGCGAACATTGGCGACCCTTAGGCTATGTGTTGGCCCAAAAACGGCGTGATTTAGCCGAGTGTTTATTGGCTTATGGTGCTGAGCTTAATTTGCCAAGCTATGGCAAGTGGGCGATGGAGCAAACACCACTTGAAGTTGTGGCTAGCGCCGAGGTTATTGATCAAGAGGCTGGCGAATTGTTTAGCTGGCTCCTCAGCCTCAAACCGCAAATTCCCCCAAAGCTGCTGCCAAGCATGCTTATAACGCAAAAATTCGGCTTTGCCCAACAATTAATCGCGGCTGGAGCCGATCTGCATGCTCCCGATGTTTTAGGCGCAGCGATTACCGCTAAAAACGAGCACTATGTTCACGATTTTTTGGCACGAGGCGTAAATGTTGATAGCCCATATCGCAATTACACAACCGTGTTACAGCTAGCACTGAGTTCTTATCCCCAATTCGCGCTGCGATTAATTGAGGCTGGAGCCGATTTAACCCACTTGGTTGATGAGAACCCAAGCCTCAATTATCCAATGCTGATTCGCCAACAACGCTCAAATCGGCCAGCGATCAGCAATTTAATGCTACTCGATTTGATTGCCGAAGCCATGCTAGCCCAGCTTGAGCCTGCAAACCCAGCTTATCAAGCCTTGCTCGATCAAGAGTTTGCCGAGCGCGTTTGTACAGCAAACGAAACAACATGGCAGATTTGGCTGGCACGCGGAGCCAATATCCATGCGCTGAATCATGCTGGATTGTTGGGGTTCAGCCAGCTTTGCGTCCACGGCGATTTAGCTGGCGCTCAAACACTCTATGCCAACGGCGCAAATATCAATCAAACTGACCATTTTGGCCGCACTGCCTTGCACTGGGCAGTTGAGCGGCAACAGCTGGCAAGCATACAACAATTGCTGGCTTGGGCTGCGGATATGCATAGTGCAACGCCCTATGGCTACACGGCGTTGCACTATGCCGCCTTAGCCAATCGACTGGATCTGGTTGAATTGTTGTTGCAAGCCAAGGCTGATCCGACGGTGCAACTCACGACGGGGCGCTTACAAGGCTGGACGGCATTACACTGCGCCTATGCAGTCGATAATCAATCATTAATTAAATTGCTGCACCCACTAACGCCCACAATCACGCCGCCAGAGCCAGGTTCGCAGCATATTCAAGGAACCTACGACGTAACAATGGCGCATAACGGCTGGCACAAACCACGCCCAATTAGCCAGCAAACCCAACGTTGCCCCGCTTGCGCCGAGCACATGCTCTACAACACTGCTCACAGCTTCGATGGCTCAGGCCAACTAGCCGATCGAATTGAGATCTATCGCTGTGGGAATTGTCAGGCCGTATTTTGGGAGAATAGTATGGCTACGTGGCGCTCACGTTTGCAGCCATGGTCAAGTTTTGTGCCGGATTAAAGATGTCAGCCTATTTTGTGATCAGCGCCTACAACCCACAGGCCAGCATCGATGACCAAATTGATGCAAGCAGCCTTGCTGATCAACTCCAGATTAATTGGGTTGATTATCGCCATGCGCTGATCAACGATTGGCCAGCGATCAGCTTTAATCATCAACCTGATTGGGCCTTAGAATGGATGCTTGAGCCAGCGGGCATGCTCGGTCGCTTATGGCACGCAGGTCATAGCCTTGAACATCAGGTTGCTGGGAGCCTGACTGCGGCCTTTATTGCTTGGCATCGAAAGTATATTGATTTACGCTACCCGCTCTATCTCTTCCGTCCACCACAGCGAGTCTGTTTAGAACTTGTTGGATCAACCAGCCTAACCACGATTCAAACATGGCTCGATCAATCGCTTGACCACTATCGACGTGGTGCTTAAATTTGCGATAAAAATTAACAAACCTCAAAATTAATTAAATAATTTAATGTATAATAGCTGGGTATCCACTTCTACCCCTAGGAGGTTTGGCATGCCCGGAAAACGTTCATCGCTGGTGATCGTTGCAGCCTTGGTGGTCGCATTATTGAGTAGCTTTGCCGCCGCCACTCTCGTCACTCCTACCGCCGCTTCGTCCGATGGTTTTTGGCAAGATGTGAAGGAAAGTCGGATTGCCCAAAAAGGTGCTCGCCAAATTGTGCCAACGATCTATCGCACCGTTGCACTTGATGTCGCTGGATTGAGCCAATATTTGGCCAAAGCACCACTAGAGCAAGATCAGTCGGTGGCAAACTCGTTGTATACCCTGCAATTGCCCATGCCCAATGGCAAATTCGAGCAATTCCGCGTTGTCGAATCGCCGATTATGGAGCCAGAACTAGCGGCAAAATTCCCCGAAATTCGCACCTACTTAATCCTTGGGGTGGATACTCCCAATCTGAGCGGGCGCTTGGATCTGACCCCCGCCGGCTTTCATGGCTTAATTCTAGGCGATCAAGGCCGGATTTTCATTGATCCCTACAGCGCTGGCGATACTCAACATTACATCGTTTACGATAGCAAAAATTTTGTGCCCAGCAGCCAAAAATTGGCTGATCGCCAAGTCGAAGATTATGTGATCGACCTACCATTGACCGATGATGGCTTGGCAGCACCCAAAGCGGTTGGCGATAAATTGCGCACCTACCGTTTGGCCATGGCCGCCACTGGCGAGTACACTGCCTATCATGGTGGAACCGTTGCCAAAGGCTTGGCGGCAATCACCACCAGCGTCAATCGGGTTAACGCAGTGTACGAACGCGAAGTTGCGGTACGCATGGTACTTGTTGCCAACAACAGCAATATCATTTACACCAACGCCAGCACCGACCCCTACACCAACAACAATGGGGTTACGATGCTCAGCCAAAATCAGACCAATGTTCGCAATGTAATTGGCAATGCCAATTATGATATTGGTCACGTGTTCAGCACTGGCGGCGGCGGGGTAGCCTCGTTAGGCTCAGTCTGCTCGACCAACTACAAAGCTCAAGGCGTAACTGGCTCATCGGCTCCAGTTGGCGATCCATTTGATATTGATTATGTGGCCCACGAAATTGGTCATCAATTTGGCGGCAACCATACCTTCAATGGCACAACTGGTAGTTGTGGTGGTGGCAATCGCGCTAGTAGCGCCGCCTACGAGCCAGGTAGCGGCTCGACAATTATGGCCTACGCAGGGATCTGTGGCGCTGAAAACTTACAATCCAACAGCGATCCGTATTTCCATTCCAAGAGCTTGAACGAAATTACGACCTTCATCACAACTGGCGGCGGCTCAAGCTGTGGCACAGCAACCAACACTGGCAACACCGCTCCGGTGGCCAATGCTGGGGCCGATTACACGATTCCACGCAGCACACCATTCGAATTAACCGGCACTGGCAGCGATGCCAACGGCGATAGCATGACCTACAACTGGGAGCAATATAACTTGGGCACGGCTGCGCCACCCAACACCGACAACGGCTCACGCCCAATTTTCCGTAGCTTCAACCCAAGCACCAACCCTAAGCGCTCGTTCCCTAAATTGAGCGATATTTTGAACAATACCGCGACAATTGGTGAATCATTGCCAACCACCAGCCGCACCATGGTTTTCCGGCTGATTGTGCGCGATAACCGGGCAGGCGGCGGCAGCTATGCGATTGATAGCGCCAATGTGACGGTCAGCAGTGCGGCTGGGCCATTCGCCGTAACCTCGCCGAATACCGCCGTCACTTGGACTCGCAACAGCAGCCGTACCATCACTTGGAATGTTGCCAGCACCACCGCTGCACCAATTAGCTGCGCCAATGTTGAAATTTTGTTCTCAAGTAATGGTGGCAGCAGCTTCAGCAGCTTGGTTAGCTCAACCCCCAACGATGGCAGCCAAGCCGTTACCATCCCCAACACCGCAACCACCCAAGCACGAATCAAAGTACGCTGTGCCAACAACGTCTTCTTTGATCTTTCAAATGTGAACTTTACCGTAAACTAGTTAAAGCTTGTGCCCTTCGTGGATCAATTATGATGATCCACGAAGGGCACAAACCATAAATCAATGCTGATCGCTCCTCTTTCAGAAGCTTTATTCAGCCTCGACCGCTTGCCATTCAATTTTGAGTTTTTCGCGAAAGGCAAATTGCTCAAAATGTTCATCCATAATGTGTTGGATGGCTCCAATAGCCTCACTGGTCTCTGCATCAATCACAAAAATCAAGCGTTCAGCTTCAGCTTGCATTGCACATGTGCCCATGGCAAAATAGGCCGTACCTTGTTGATCGTCGTATTCGACTTTGATTTTGTGGGCGTAGTGCTTGCACAATTTTTTGATGTAGCTCGAACCAAGTGCGGTCGGAATGGTTGCCTGAGATTGCATGAAATGCTCCTTATACAAAATAGTCGTTGATTGATCCACGAAGGACACGAAGGATGAAACCACGAAGGACACGAAGGGCACGAAGCTATATTTAGCCACAGATGAGCACAGATTTGTTTGATTATGGTTCTTCATCCCTCATAATTCATCCCTTATCCTGCTTAACTCTGCGCCTCTGCGTAGAACCTAGCCCTTTTGATTTTTGCCTTCTGACTTTTGACTTTTCTGCACCCCAACAATAATTGGCGTACCGCTAATTGGGTCGGGGATTAATCGACAGTGCACACCATAGAGTTGATGGATTAATTCGGGGGTAACCACGGCGTTTGGCGCTCCAGCAGCGATGATCGAGCCAGCACACATGGCGATCAGATGGTCGGCGTAGCGACAAGCACTAGCCAAATCATGCACCACCATCACCACGGTTTTGCCTTCAGCCGCCAATTGGCGAATCAGCTCAAATACCTCGATTTGATGCCCAAGATCAAGCGCAGCGGTCGGCTCATCGAGCAGCAGCAATGGCGTTGATTGGGCAAGAGCCATGGCGATCCAAGCGCGTTGGCGTTGACCACCCGAAAGCGTCGTCAAGGGTCGATCAGCCATCGCCATCAAATCAGCAGTCGCAATTGCTGTCACCACCGCCTGTTGATCTTCTTTAGACCACTGACGCAATAAACCAGTATGCGGATGGCGACCAAATCGCACCAAATCGGCTACGGTCATGCCGTCGGGAGCAACACCATCTTGGGGTAACAAAGCCAAGGCTTGGGCCATCTCTCGCGGCGAAAGACGGGCAATATCTTGGCCATCGAGCAAAATTTGGCCTTGCTTGGCTGGATGCAATTTGGCTAAACCCGCCAGCAAAGTTGATTTACCACAGCCGTTTGGGCCGATAATCGCCGTAACCTGGCCATGGGGAATCGAGGCATTCAGCTGATCAATAATCGTTGTGCGTTGGTAGCCCAAGACCAAATTTTGGGTTTGCAACGCCGCTGGGGGAGAAACACTCATAATTGTTTGCCTCGCGGGGTTCGCAACAGGAACCATAATAAGTAAGGGCCGCCAACTAAGGCTGTAACAATGCCCACCGGAATTTCAGTTGGGCTGAACAAAGTGCGGCCAAGCAAATCAGCCAGCATGGTAAAGCATGCGCCAGCCAAGGCCGAAGGCACAATCGGCACAGTGCGCGGGCCAGCCAAGCGCCGCCCTAATTCAGGTGCCGCCAAGCCAATCATGCCAACAGGGCCAGCAACCGCAACCGCAAGGCCGGTCAAGCTGCCCGCCAACAAAATCGTGAAGAAGCGCAAGCGATTGACCCGCACCCCCAAACTTTGGGCAACCGCATCGGGCAAGCGCACCAAATTAAGGCGTTTACCCACGATCGCAGCCAGCGGGAGTAATATCACCACGCCCCAAGCCAGCAAACTTACAGTAATTCCCGAACGATCGTTCAAGCTGCCAATTGTCCAAGGAAAAGCATCGTTGGCAGCATCAATTGGGGCACGTGCTAGCATCAAATTGGTGGCAGCTCCACAGATTGCGCCCAAGCCCAGCCCAGTGATTAAGAAACGATAGCCACGTGTGCCAGCCCCGCCACTCAAGGCAAAGGTTAAGGAAAGCATGGTGATTGCGCCAATCAAGGCCATGCCTGAGGGCGCGAGAGTTGTGCTAACTCCCACAACCGAGGCAACCGCAAAGGCCGTCGCAGCATTATCGATCCCAATCGTATCGGGGTTGGCCAGCCGATTGCGACTGAGCGTTTGCAACAAACAGCCAGCCATACCCAAAGCAGCGCCAGCCATGCCACCTGCCAAAACCCGCGTCAGCCGTAAATCGCGCACAATAAAGATATTTTTGGTTTCGCCTTGATTAAACAAAGCTGCCAAGGCATCAAGTGGGGCGATTTTGACTGTGCCACTGCCGAGGCTCAGGCCAACCAAAACTACCGTCGCAAGCAGCAAAAGCAAACTTGCCAGCCAAGCCCGTCGATCCAACAGCAGGCTCAAACGGCCAAAGCGCAGCAACCACAAGCCAGTTGGTTGGCCTGTAAATGGCTGAGCTAGGTTTAGCTCGTGAGCAGCACTCGTGGTTGGGTTCAGCGAAAGTCGATCCATGCCATTCTCCTAGAGCGCTGGTAAGCGTTGGCTGCGCACAATCAGCACCAAAATTGGCGCACCAATTAATGCTGAAATCACACCCAGCGGGGTTTCGGTTGGTCGCGCAACAATCCGCGAAAGCACATCGGCCAACAGCACAAAACTTGGGCCAAGCAGCACCGCCAATATTAACGCTCGCCGAATATCTGGCCCAACCATCGCACGAGCCGCAATCGGCACCACTAGCCCAACAAAGCCAATCGGCCCAGCCATCGCCGTGGCCGAACCAACCAATAAGGCGACGCTGATCATCACGCCTGTTCGGACTAATTTGGGACGTTGACCCAGCCCACTGGCAACTTTTTCGCCCAGTGCCAAGGCCGCTAATGGCCGTGCTAGCAGCAAGGCAACCGCCAAACCCAGCAATAATACGGGAATTGCCGAAGTGATGCTGCTTAAATTACGGCCAGCAATTGCGCCAATCGTCCAAAAGCGCACTTCATCAGCGGTGCGTTGATCGGTCAACAGAATTACTGAGGAAACCGCCGCCAGCATGCTGCTCAAGGCTGCTCCCGCCAGCACTAAGCGAATTGGATCATCACCGAGGCCACTCATGCGGGCAACGCCGAGCGCGACGCTACAGCCAATCAACGCCCCAAAAATGGCAACGCCAACTTGTAAATTATTCAAGCTGGCTCCAAGCGCAATCGATACGACCACAGCTGTTGCCGAGCCTGCGCTTACTCCCAACAAACCTGGTTCAGCCAAAGGATTACGGGCAGCCGCCTGCAATAATGCACCAGCCGAGCCAAGCGCCACGCCGACCAAAACGCCAATAATCGTGCGTGGTACGCGCAAATCGAGCACGGTCAAACGGGCTTGATCATCACCAGCGCCTTGGAGCACAGCAAAGACTTGGGCCAAGCCAATTGCATTATCCGAGCCAACCCCAAGGCTCAATAAAATAACAATTGCCAGCAAGCCAAAGGCTGCCAGCACTCCAATCAGCATGCGTCGCGAGAGCAAAGTTGTAGCCATAATACATTTCCCAAGAATGTTTTAATTGGGGCAAGAAGAACATAGAGCATAGAACATATCCCCTCACCCCAACCCCTCTCCACTGCGGCGGGCGAGGGGCTTTTAGTTTAATGGTTCCCCCTCGCCTGCTGGGCGGGAGCGGTGGGGTCGTTCCCTCACCCCAACCCCTCTCCCACTGCGGCGGGCGAGGGGCTTTTGGTTTAATGGTTCCCCTCGCCTGCTGGGCGGGAGAGGGGGCTAGGGGGTGAGGGCATGCAAACGAACCGATCCCCGATCCCCAACAACAACCCCACAATAACCTATTGTGCCGCAGGAACGCCAGCGACAATATCGCTCAAAATTGCATCGGCAGCCAATGGACCAAACGCGCTGCTCCAGAGTTGAGCGCTAACCGCCACAACTTGCTTGGATTTTTCAGCCTTCAATTGGCCAAACGCTGCTTGTTCGCGGGCGGTTGCCAAAGCGCCATCACCTTCAGCATTGAACGTGGCCACAAACAACCAGTCGGTATCAACGGTTGCCAATTGTTCCAAGCTCAAAACATCAGTGTGTGGTGCATCAGTGCCCAAATCGATCGCCACTTGGGGCAAGCTCAAGCCCAATTCTTCGATCAAGACAACTGCTGGCAACAAGCGACCCATCACCAATGGGCCTTGGGGCATCCAGCGGATAACTGCGCCAGTCGTGCCTTCTTTGATTGCCAATTTGGTTTTGGCATCAGCAACTTTCGCATCGAATTCTTTCAACCAAGCTTCGAGTTCGCTGGTTTTGCCCAAGGCTGCGGCATATTCGCCAGCGGCATCCTTCCAAGCGCCAATGCCGTTGGTTGGCACAATGGTTGGAGCAATTGCGCTCAATTTTTTGTAGGTTTCTTCGTCGATGCGGTTGTGGGTCAAAATCAAGTCGGGGGTAGCAGCAATCACTGCTTCGAAATTGATTTCGCCAGGGTTACCAACAATCGCAATCCCAGGCACTTTATCGGCGATATAGGGAGCAACGCCTTCGCTCAAACGTGAGCTAATGCCACCAACTGGGATAATGCCCAAGGCCACGGCGGTATCCAATGCGCCTTCATCAAGCGTTACCAACCGAGCAGGAGTTGCTGGCACTTCGACCGTGCCATAGCGGGTTTCAATGCTGCGTGTGCCGCTAGCACTGGTTTCTGTAGTTGCTTCGGCGGTTGGCGCTTCGGTCGCGGCTGGTACTTCGGTTTCCGCTGGCACTTCGCTTCCTGCTGGAGGAATGGTTGCCGCAGAAGCTTCGGTGGCCGCTGGGGCGGTGGTGGCAGTTGGAGCCGTAGTCGAGCCACAAGCAGCCAAGGTCACAAGCGCGAGTAAGGCCAATAACGAACGAAAACGAACTGAAAGGGATGTCATTGGTGTAATTCCTTTGTATGCTAAAAATTTTAGCGAATACCAATACTAGTCTGGCGTAAATCGGGTGCGGGCAATAAACCCGTTCGAATACACCGCTCAAGATAGCCAAAGAAGCGCTCGCGATCGATCACAGGCACAGCAATGCCATGCGCTGCAAGCGTTTGCAGCAAGCGTTTGTTTTCAATCGTACCAATTGCGCTGGGCAGTTCCCCACCATCAGCCTGGCGCTCAAAGAAGGTCAGAGTCGCCTGACTCATCGCATCGTCGGCGTTACGCAACGCTTGATACCATTGCTCAACCCTGCACAATTGCACGGCATAGCCATACTCGCCAACCCAGCCCAAAAGTTGGGCAAAGCTGATTGGTTCGTTGGGAGCAAGGTTATACACGCGCACGCCGCGATGATTATGGCTAAATTGCACGATTGTCTGTGCAGCAAAATCAACTGGATTCCAGATTTCCTCGACAGGCAGGCTGGGCAATAAGCCACGCGGCACACCTGCTTGGACAATCCGCCAAAATAAATCATCTTGATTGACGAAATTGCTTTGATTTGGGCCAACTACCCGCCCCAAACGATAAACAGCAACCGGCAAACCACGGGTAGCCGCTTGTTCGAGCAAGCGTTCGGCAACCCATTTGCTTTGGCTATAGCCATCGCGTAGGCCAGCATGCGCCGCCACAAAATCTTCGGGCACGCGGTGCATCACGCTTTGCGGTGGTGAAACTGCCAAGGTCGAAACGTAATGCACTGGGGTGCAATGCACCGCTGCCAAACGCAAAATTTCGCTGGTGGCGTTGACGTTGACCGCCCGCAAGCTGCTATACTCGCGAACCACGCTGACCATCGCCGCATTGTGATAAATCAGATCGCAACGTTCGATCAAGCTTTGCCATTGCTGATCGTCAAGCCCAAATTGGGGCTGAGCCAAATCGCCCTGCCAAGCTTCAACCTGCTCGGCAAGCTGCTCGCTTGGCAATTCGTAGTGTTGCAAACTTGCTTGCAACCGCTCAAAGGCTGCCGCATTCGAGCCAGCTCGCACCACACAAATCACGTTGGTGGTGGTTGTGCTAAGCAATTCGGCCAACAGATGTGCCCCGACAAAGCCAGTTGCCCCAGTCAACAGCACGGTTTGGATTGGCCGTGGCTGGGCATTCAGTTGTTTGGGCACAATCTGCTCAGGCAAATTGGCATCGCTCAAAAATTGCGGCGCTGCCTCAGGAGCCTGCTCAAATTCAGGGTCGAGCGCTTGGCTCAAGCCCGCAATCGTGGGATAGCGGAAGATCAAGGCGGCGGTTACTTCGCGACCCAAGGCCATACCCAAACGATTGGCAACCTGAATGGTTTGCAGCGATTGACCGCCCAAGCCAAAGAAATCGGCTTCATCGTTGAATTCAGTTTGGCCCAAAACTTCGGCCCAAACTTGACGAATTAATGCTGGCGTATCGTTGATCGCAGCATTCACCATCACTGGTGCTGGCGCTAAGGCCGCCACAGCCTTGCGATCGATCTTGCCTGCACTGCTGCGCGGCAAGCGTTCAACAATCGTGATCGCCGCCGGAATGACCGCCGCTGGCAGATGTTGGCTGGCGTGATTGCGCAATTCAGCCACGCTCAAACTAGCATCGCTGACAACGACTGCTGCAAACAAGCGCTTGCTCGCATTGCCAAGCTGCTGGCCAATCACCGCTACTTCGCGCACCGCTGTATGCCGCAAAAAGACCGATTCAATTTCGGCAGGCGTAACACGCTGGCCGCTAATTTTGAATTCGTCGTCGCTGCGACCCACAAACTGTAACTGACCTGCGAACAAACGCACTCGATCGCCAGTGCGATAGGCGCGGGGCGCATGCGGCAATTGGCTAAGTTGGCCAAAATTCAGCGCATCCAAATCGGGGCGTTGATAGTAGCCAGTTGCTAAGCCATTGCCCAGCAGATATAAATCGCCAACATCGCCTGCAAAAATTGGCCGCTGGTCGCTGCCCAAAATGGCTGCTTGCACCCCAGCCAATGGTCGGCCAATCGTAATTGGCTGGTTGGGGTCGCTCAATTCGGCCACGGTCGCCACCACGGTCGCCTCGGTTGGGCCATAGGTGTTGAACAAACGCACATTCGGCGCAACCACGTTCAACCAGCCTTGAACCCGCTCTGGCAGAGCCGCCTCGCCCCCGATAATTACCACCCGCAAACATTCGGGCAACTGCACCGCGCCTTGGGCCACACTATCGGCTAATTCATGCCAAAAGGCGGTTGGCAAATCGAGCACACTAATCGCATGCGCTTGGCAGGCGGCCACAAAGCGCTGTAACGATTCGAGCATGGCATCGTTGCGCAACACCAAGGTCGCGCCTTGGCAAAGCGTCACAAAAATTTCTTCAACGCTAGCATCAAAAGCTAATGGGGCAAATTGCAGCACCCGATCAGCGGCGCTGATTGCGTAACGCTCAGCCGCAGCCTGCACAAAACCCGCCAAGGCTTGATGGCTAATCACCACACCTTTTGGCTCGCCAGTCGAGCCAGAGGTATACATGATGTAGGCTGGTTGGGCCAAATCGACCCGTGCCTCGAACCATGCATTGGCCTTGCTCAACTGCTCGACCAACAACAAATTGGGCAGATCAAAAGCTTGCTGTGCCAAAACTAGCACTGGTTGGGCTTGCGCCACGACACTCGCCAAGCGGCTTTGCGGCCATTGCGGGTCAAGTGGCAGATAGGCTGCCCCACAACAAAGCGTCGCCAAAATTGCGACAATTGCCTCGCGGCTACGCGGCAAAGCCACGCCAACCACGCTGCCAGCAGTTACCCCGCGCTGCACCAATTGGCCTGCCCACGCATGGACGTGGCTCGCCAACTCGGCATAGCTCAGTTGCTCAGTGTCGGTAACCAAAGCCAAAGCGTGCGGCTGTTGCCTGGCATTATGTAAAATTCGCTCGATCACGCTGGTCAGCGGCAAGCGCAACTCGCCGCCATCAAGCACAAGCGGCGCTGGCAAAACCTGCTGCTCAGCCACAGGTATGCTTGGATTTGCCAGCCATCCATTTAATAGGTGTTGAATTGCCGCAAAATGATATTCAAGCGCTGCTTGGCTGTAGCAAGCCGGATTGGCCTCAAGCGTCAGATAGAGTTGGTTGCCGCGCAAAATCACGTTGAAGGCCAAATCTTCGACTGGGCCAGCGGTGAGTGTAGTGCTCTGGGCTTGGCAATCACCAAAATTCAGCGGATGATCGAAGGGCATAATATTGACGACAGGCCCAAACAAGCGCCGCCCAGCGCCAACAAAGCCCAAATCGCGGCGCAACTGCTCATAGCGATAGCGGCCATGCTTGCGGAAGGCATTGCGTTCGGCTGCCACTACCGCAGTTAATTGGGCCAAATCATGCTCAGCCGCAACGTTAAGACACAGCGGCACAATATTCATGGCCATACACGGCACACGCAACGCCACCGAACCCAAACGGCTCATCAAGGGCATGCCCAAAACGACGCTCTCGCTGTTGTTCCAGCGGGCGAGATAGGCTGCCACCACCGCCATCAAGGCATCGGGCCATGTGCTACGGCTGGGCTTGGCGATTGCAGTCAATCGCTCGATCAAGTCGTTCGCTAAAGCCGTGCTCAAGCGAATGCTGCGCGGCTGCGATAGGGCAGTTTGCTGAGTCAGGCTGACCACTTGCGGATTATCTGCAAAGCGATTAACCCAAAATTCGCGATCAAGCGTGGCCTGAATTGAGACTTGATAGGCGTGATCTTCAGCAATTACTGGGACCAATTCGCCAAAGCTTGGGCTGAGCGTGGCCTTGGTTTGCAATGCCGAGTAAATTTCGGCGACGCGCTTGGTGAGCAAAGCAAAACTATAGCCATCTAAGGCAATGTGATGCGCTCGCAAATACCACCACACCTGATCATCAGCAAGTTGCAAAATCGCCGTGTTGAACAACGGGCCGGTTGCTAGATCGACCACATTGCCCAAATCGTGCTGCATCCAAGCTATGGCTCGTACTTCAGCATCGGGTAAATCACGCAAATCATGCACGGTCAAGTTAATTGGCTGTGGCTCAACCAGCGCATACGGCTGATCATGCTCAAGCCCAAAACGCAAATGCAGGGTTGCGGCTTCAGCAAAGGCCTGCTTAATCGCAGCGGTCAAATTGGTAAGCTCAACCGCACCGCGCAGAGCCACATATTCGGCTGTGTTATACAGCGGACTACTCGGATCGAGCTGTTGACCCAGCCAAATGCCATGTTGTGCCGCCGATAGCGCCAGCTTAGCCATGAGCTTGCTCCAGGAGTGGTGCGGCAAAACGGCGTTGCCACCATTCGGCTAAAGTTGGGGTTTCGGCCAATTCAGCAAAACCAACTTCACAGCCTGCTGCCCGCCAGCGCTCGGCCAAGGTCATCAAGCGCACTGAATCCAAGCCCCAATCAAGCAAATTATCATCAGCGCCGATGCTTTCAACATCATCAAGCAAATCGTGCAATTCGCTGCGTAATTGGTTGTAGCCCAATTCGCGTACCAATTGTTCGGTCGTGGTGACCACAGCACAACGGCCAGCGGCGTATTGCAAAGCCATGCGATGCTCGTCAAGCGTAAAATCGGCGACAGCATCGGCCACGAAAAATGGCTGAATATCTTGCATAAAGGCATCGCAGGCGGTCAACAAGCAGCCGAGATGGGCATAAACCCCACACACAATTAGTTGATCGCGGCCTGCTTCACGCAACAATTCACGCAACGGCGTGCGTTGAAACGCGCTGTAACGCCATTTGGTAATTACCTGATCGCCAGCCTGCGGCGCAAGCGGCGCGACAATCTCTGGTGGCGTGCCAGTGCTCAAACCTTTGCCCCAAAATGTGCTCAACAAGCCGCGATCTTCGGGCGCTTGGTCGCCTGGTTGGGCTGAATAAAACACCGGAATGCCCAGCGCATGCGCGTGATCGCGCAAGCTGGCAATCGAACGCAACACGCTGCTAATTGGCTCCTCGCCAGCAGGAAAAGCATCAATAAAATAATTTTGCAAATCGTGAATTAACAAGGCTACGCGCTGTGGCTCAGCCGCCCAATTAGCGCGGTTGGTTGGTAATTCGGTTGGAATTGCATAGGCCGCAATTGATGGTAACGCCATAATCTATCCTTCTAGGCTGGCACACGACCAGCACTTAATTGCTCACGTAACAGCCGTTTGTTGATCTTGCCAACCCCAGTTTTGGGCAAACTCTCCACGATTTCAACCCGATCTGGCAATTTGTATTCGGCAAGCCCACGGCTGCGCAAAAATTGCAACACTTCGCGGCGGTTGATATTCACACCGTTGCTGACAATCACCGCACAAGTGCGTTCGCCCAAAAATCGGTCGGGCAAGCCCACCAGCGCCACATCGTGAATCGCTGGGTGATTGAGCAAATGTTGCTCGATTTCTTCGGCAGCGACTTTTTCGCCACCACGATTGATTTGATCTTTGGCGCGGCCTTCGACTGAAACATAGCCAGTGGCGTTCAAGCGTGCCAAATCACCAGTCCGATAAAAACCGTCGCTGGTAAAAGCCCGTTGATTATGTTCAGCAGCGCGATAATAGCCGCGAATCGTGTAGGGGCCACGGGTAATCAGGTGACCAAGCTCGCCCAACGGCACATCATTATCTTCATCATCGACAATCCGTACCTCATCCAAGGGCGAAATTGGTCGGCCTTGGGTGTGGCAAATCAGCTCAGCCGCATCATCAAGCCGTGTGTAATTAACCAAGCCCTCAGCCATACCATAGACTTGTTGCAATTGGCAACCAAGCTCTGGCTGCACGCGGCGGGCGGTATAAGCACCAAAGGGCGCACCACCAACCAAAATTTGCTTGAGGCTTGATAATTCGGCCTTGCGATTTGCCGCAGCATCGAGCCACAGCAATGCCAGCGGCGGAACCATGCCAGTAATCGTCACACCTTCGCGAGCAATCAAGGGAAAAGCCACATCGGGGCTTGGTTGCGGCGCAAGCACCACCGTGCCGCCCGCCGCCAAAGTTCCCAATGTTCCAGGCGAACTCATCGGAAAGTTATGAGCCATCGGCAAGACGCACAAATACACGCTGCTGGCATCCAACTTGCAGATTTCAGCACTCGCTCGCACCGAATACAAATAATCGTCGTGGGTGCGGGCAATCAATTTGGGCACGCCCGTGCTACCGCCCGAAAGCTGGAACAAAGCCACCTCGGCAGGGTCAAGCGTTGGAAATTCGCTTGGCTCAGCATCGACCTCAGCCAAAGCAGTAAACGGCCCAGCCTCACCAACCACCAACACATGTTCCAAGGTTGGCGCAACCGCTTTGACCTCAGCTGCCAAATTGCGATAATCGAAACTGCCAACTTTATCGGCAATCACATAGGCCACGGCTTCGCTGTGTTGGCAAAAATAGCCAATTTCAGCCAAGCGATGGGCGGGCAGTGCCATCAACGGAATTGCACCAACCCGAAAGAGTGCAAAACAAACCACAAACCATTCGGCGCAATTGGGCAATTGCACCACCACCCGTTGTTTTGTTTGGATGCCGAGCTGTTGCAAGCCCGCTGCCAAGCGATCAACCCGTTGATCAAGCTCGCGGTAGCTCCAACGGCGTTCACCACATACCACAGCGGTGGCATCGCCCGAGCGTTGCGCCCACTCGCGTAGTGCTTCGCCAAAGGTCTGATCAACCCAATAGCCAGCCTTACGATAGCGTTCGGCAAACTCGGCGGGCCAAGCAGTTGTGCCTTCAAGGCCAAGCGTCAGCTCAGCCATTAGGCCACCTCGCCTTCGCTATCGATGCCCATCGCCAACAACATCGTGCGGAATTTCGCCGCAGTTTCGGCCAACTCGGCTTCAGGAGTCGAGCCTAGTACCACCCCAGCACCAGCAAATAAACGCAACGATTGATCAACAACTTCGGCACAACGAATCGTCACAATCCATTCGCCATCGCCTTGGGCGTTGCACCAACCAACCATCCCCGTGAAAAAGCCGCGATCAAACGGCTCGATTTCGCGGATGGCGGCGCGGGCGACCTCGGTAGGCGTACCACAGACCGCTGGAGTTGGGTGCAAGGCCAATGCCAAACCCAACGATGAAGGTGCATCAGGCTTTAATTCGCCAACCAAGGTTGTTGAGAGATGCCACATCGTCGCGGTGGAAATAACGGTTGGTTGCGGCACATCAAGGCTCAGACAGAATGGCGCTAAGGCCGCCGCAACCGCCTCAATTACAACCTTATGTTCATGCAAATCTTTGGGCGATTCGAGCAAACCTGCTGCCCGCCGCGCATCTTCTTCAGGGTCGGCGCTGCGCGGAATCGAACCAGCTAAGGGATTGGCGATCACTTGATTGCCATTACGCGCCAGCAACAATTCAGGGCTAGCCCCAACCAACGCGCGGCGGGTTGGCAACGGCACCGCAAAGGTATAGCCAGTTTTGTTGTTACGTGCCAAATTCGCCAGAATCAAATTCACATCAAGCGGTGCTTCGGCGGTCAATTGCAACGAGCGTGAGAGCACAACTTTTTGCAAATCGCCAGCCTGCATTTTGGCCAAGGCTTGAGCCACACCCTGTTTGTAGTGTTCGGGCGCTGGCATTGGCTCGATGCTGCAATGCGGCAAACGCTGGTTATGCCAATAGGGTTGGGCTTCGGCGTGCAATGGGCCAGCCCAAACCACCCGCGATGGCAAGGCCAAATAAGCCGCCGCATCGGGAGCAAAAGGCAATGCCCCAACCACGACTGGATTAACTTCACCACCACGTTCAGCCCGTTGCAGCGCCTCGTTAACTCGTTGCTCAAGCTCAAGCAAGGCGGTTTGGCTGATCAAATCAACATAGCTTAATTGGCCCAACAAGGTATGATTGGGCGATGCAAAGAAAAAGGCCGATTCTGCTTGATAGTTGTCTAGCAATTGCCACGCCGATTCGCGTAGCCGTTCTTGTTCAAAACTGCTCATGATCGTCATCCTTAATTGCCTGCTACACAGCCTTGGCTTAGTTCAAACCCACTTCCCGCGCAACTGGCTGGGCGGATTGTTGATTGATTTTTTCCATCAAATCAGCAAAATGTTCGTGGTTCAACGATTGAGGGCCATCGGAGCTAGCATGATCAGGATCATGGTGAACTTCGATCATCAAGCCATCGCCGCCAACCGCCAAGCCTGCCAAGGCCAAGGGCGCAACCAAGTACCATTTGCCAGTGCCATGGCTGGGGTCAACGATCACCGGCAGATGGCTGCGATGTTTGGCCATTGCCACAGCATTCAGATCGAGGGTGTTGCGGGTAGCATTTTCAAAGGTGCGAATGCCACGCTCACACAAAATCACATTGGGATTGCCGGTTGCCAACACATATTCGGCAGCCAATAGCCATTCTTCAATCGTGCCAGCTGGGCCACGTTTGACCATAACTGGGCGGCCAGTGCGACCAGCAGCTTCGAGCAAGGCAAAATTTTGCATATTGCGTGCGCCAATTTGAATCACATCGGTGTATTCAGCCACCAAATCTAGATCAGCGGTGTTGAGCGCTTCGGTAATAATTGGCAAGCCAGTTTCGGCGCGAGCTTTCGCCAAAATCTTCAAGCCTGCTTCGCCCAAGCCACGGAAGGCATAGGGTGATGTGCGTGGTTTGAAAGCCCCGCCGCGCAGCATATGAGCCCCAGCTTCGGCCACTGCATAGGCCGTGTTGAGCAATTGGCTTTCTGATTCGACTGAGCATGGGCCAGCCATGACAACTGGTTGGCCACCGCCAATTTTGACCGAACCAAGATCCACAATTGTGGCTTGGTGAGCATCGGTACGAGCAGCAAGTCGATACGGCGCGGGCTTGGTCGATGCGTTTGCATTGCTCATGAGCGAGAGATCCTTGTATCTAAGCACCGAGCGTTGCCCCACCATCAATGCGCAAATCGTGCATGGTGATGTGGCGAGCACGCTCGGAGAGTAAAAAAACAACAGCGTTGGCAATATCGGCAGGCTCGGCAATCCGCCCAAGCGGAATCCCCAAGCGAAATATTTCCAATGCGCCAGCAATCACCCGTTGCGGGCCAGTTTCGTCGTGCCACAACATGCGTTGCATGGCGGTGTCGGTCGAGCCAGGTGAAACGACATTACAGCGAATCTTATGTTGTGCTAATTCAAGGCCCAAGCACATGGTGAAGGCAGTTGCGGCAGCTTTAGAGGCAGCATAGGCCGCCATCTGCATGCGCGGCACGCCAGCGGCATTCGAGCCAACCGTCACGATGCTGCCAGCTTGGCGGGGAACCATGCGTCGAGCAACCGCCCGCGTTAGGTTGAACACACCTGTCGCATTCACATCGAGACTGGTTGCCCAATCCTCATCGCTCAACTCAACGACTGGAGCCATGCGCAAAATACCAGCAACATTTACCAGCAGGCCAATCGGCCCCGTCTGCTTTTCGATAGCATCAACCAATGTTTCAACCGCTTGGGCCTTGCGCACATCGATTGTGTGAGTGCTAAGCTGGCCTGCGCTGGTTTCTAAGCGTTGTTGCAACGCCTGCAAACCAGCAGATTGAACGTCTAACGCCATCACATGTGCACCGTGACGACATAATTCTTGGGCAACTGCGGCCCCAATACCTTGAGCAGCACCTGTTACTAGGGCTACTTGGTTTTTCAGTTCGGGGTATTCTGAAAATTGCACAAACGCTCCCTAACCGATCAGGCCTTGCCTGCAGTTTGAATGGCAATAACTGACGATGACAGTTGCTCGTTTTAGCTCAATTGTTCAGCTAAAAGCTTGCAAAATCTATCACCAACAAGTTGATTATGTCATTAACACAATTTAGTCGGATATAACTGTTTTTATTCAAGGCGCAGTATACGCAACAGGCTCAGATTTGTCAAACGCAGGTTAATGGGGATCGGTTGTCGGGGGCTGGGGATGAAGAGCATAGAGCATAGAACATAGAGCATAGGAGACTCAGGACGAGGGTTTAACTTAGAAGAGCAGAGGTTGGAGGGCGATTGGCTGAAGGCTACGGGCTAGTGGAGCATGCTGTGGTATTTCAAATGCCACTAGCCCATAGCCAATACTCGTACAACTGGCAATAGAAATTTTTGAGTTTACAAAGCCTGAAGCGCAGAGTTCATAATTATCGTTTTTGATAATGTTTGTCAAATTCTTTAATAATTTCAGTACTATAAAACTTCTTATGAGTTCCCTTTTTAGTTATAGAATTGAGATATCGGATACAACAATAACGTTCACCATATATTTCTTGATTCTCTAAACTCTTTCGTATCTGATGATATCGTTTATTAGCCTTGAAGTCAATATATCTACTAGCAAGAATTTCTTTTAGACGATTAGAATCTATTGGATATTGATTCTTAATTTTTTCATCTTCATCAATATAAACTCTAACTGCTGTATCTTCTTTATTTGTGGTTATACTAATATTTGCTGTAGAAACTTTCTTGAATTTAACTTCGTAGGCTAGTGTAATACTATAATCTGAGTCTTCTTCATATTTATTATTCAATTCTTTATTATATATAAAAGAAATTAACTTATTCAATTCCTTATCGCTAGAAAAAATATTATTCCTTGTTTCATCTACATGAAAGAAAGAAATCGGCATTAAAAAGAAATTGTAATGTGACAGATCTTCATCAAACCATTCAAGTATAATAGAAACAAAATTTTTAAGACTAGCTGTTCCTAATTCTAGAACTTTTTTTGATAATTCAGTATTTTTATTAATAAAATGTATAGAATTATCTCTTAATTCTACTAGTATTACTAGATTATCAGTACAAAACTTATTAATTTTACCTTGAGAGCTTAACATATTTAACGCTTTTATTATATCTATAGTCATAATATTTCCAGACCGAGTCTGTTTTGGAAAACCACTAGAATCGAAAACCTGAATACTAGAAATCTGATTATTATTATCAGCCATTATCTTTGATTTTAGTAATAACTCCCAAGCGTTAACTAATAAAATAGCAAACGTTTCTTCTCTATATCTAAAATCTGGTTTATTATAGATCTCAATCGATGATATGACTGCGGCCAAAGCTTTAGAAAGCAGAGCTTTCGCTCGTCCTCCGACCTTAATTTTATGCGGATCAAAGCTTTCAATACTTCGACATTGAATTCCATCTTGATTCTGATATTGAAATTCTGATGGATCATTTGGATTAGATTTAAAAACAAATCCTTTATCTCTAAGTGATCGTACTATACCAGCAGGTTGATCACTTACTCTTTTTAGTATAGATACAGGACATTCTTGTTTATATGTAAGTATCAAGAATGCAAGTGTTTTTTTCGAATGTTTTGAAGGAAAGTAACTTAATGTTAATAGTTCATACGAATATTCAGTATCTTCAGGAAAGCCAAATGAAATTAAGCATTGTCGAACCGATTCCTTGCGTTCAGTAACAATACTACTCGTAGTCATGGACTAGCCTCATATAGTAAGAAGTAAATATTAGTACTATAGACAAGTCAGGCTTATTATTTTACAGATCATTATTTAATACGTTTTCATACTGCATAAAATTCATTACTATCAGATTTGGGTGGCAATCATTGTTAGGGCCAGTATAATCAGCCTGTCAAGCCCAAAAAGCTATAAACAAAGTCCATAACCGATAACTTTCAAACTCCAAACGATTATGCTTTATGCTCAAGAACTCGGAGCTACACGCATTCAGATGGTTGCGAGATAGTTTTTGCTCCTGCTAAACTCCTTGGGGATCAGGTCATTTAACTCAAGGATAGCTCATGCAAGTATTTCGCGCAGTTGTATTGTTTATCTTGGCGGGCTTGGCCGAAATTGCTGGCGGTTATTTGGTTTGGCAGTGGCTGCGTGCCGATCGCTCGATCTGGTTTGGGGTACTAGGGGCAATTTTGTTGGTTGGCTATGGGTTTTTACCAACGCTTCAGCCGCAAGTTTGGAGTTTTGGGCGGGTTTATGCAGCCTATGGTGGGGTGTTTATTGTGCTCTCGCTCGCTTGGGGCTGGCTGATCGATCATAATCCGCCGGATCAGCCAAGCCTAGTTGGAGCCTGTTTAGCCCTAGTTGGTGCAGCAATTATCTTGTATTGGCCACGATAATAATTGGGGCAGGATTCAGAGATCAGGGGCTAGGGATCAGGTTCTGGACAGAGAAGCCTTCGTGTAACTTCGTGCTCTTCGTGGATCGAAGAACATCATGTCAATAATCCACCACGTTCCCTAAACCCTAGCCTCTGATCCCTAATCCCAAACTCGTTACCAGCGCTCGTGCACTAACGGGCGAATCAAACGATCATAAATCGCTTGGGCTTGGGCCATGGTTGCCGCATCGAGCGGGGCTAGCTCGGCAGCAGCAGCGTTGGCTCGCATTTGTTCAGGCGTTTTGGCCCCAGGAATTGCCGTCGTCACCGCATCGAACATCAAAATCCAGCGCAAGGCAAATTGGGCCATGCTGACATCGATTGGCACTAAAGCGTGTAATTCCTCAACGGCTTGCAATCCGGTAGCATAATCAACCCCTGAGAAGGTTTCACCTTGATCAAACGATTCGCCATGGCGGTTGTAATTGCGATGATCGCTAGCTTCAAACGTGGTTGCAGCGCTGATTTTGCCTGATAGCAAACCGCTGGCTAAGGGAACCCGCGCCAGAATACCAACCCGCTTGGCTTTGGCCGCCGCAAAAAATTGCTCAATTGGTTTGTAGCGAAAAAGATTGAAGATAATTTGCACGCTTTGCACATTGGGATATTCAATCGCGGCCAAAGCCTCATCGACGCGCTCGACACTTACACCGTAGTAACGCACCTTGCCAGCTCGCACCAAATTATCAAGCACCTCGAAGACTTCGGGCATTGAATAAACGTCGGTTGGTGGGCAATGCAGTTGCAGCAAATCGAGGGCTTCGGTATTCAAATTATGCAAACTACGTTCAACAAAGGCAGTTAGGTTTTCGCGATTATAGCCAGCCGCTGTATGCGGATTCAAACGGCGACCAGCCTTGGTTGCAACGACAATCTCGCCTGGACGTTCACGCAATACTTGGGCAATCAGGCGCTCGGAATGGCCATCACCATAGACATCAGCAGTATCAATAAAATTCACCCCAGCATCAATCGCTGTGTGAATTGTGGCCAGCGAGGTAGCATCGTCGGTTTTGCCCCAAGCATCGCCGCCAATCGCCCATGCCCCAAAGCCAATCGTCGAAATCTGCCAGCCAGTTCGACCTAAATCACGATAATCCATGCACGCTCCTCGGAAGTAATGATGAGCTATTTTAACATGGATAGCCAATTGCTCGATGCGTTGATACAAACTACTAGAACAAAACCAGCAATACTTGGGTTAGTAGGCATTTTCATCGCCACGAATCGCATTATAGGCGGTACGAATAATAATTTTTATGTCAAACATTGGTGACCAATTTTCGATGTAGTAGAGATCGTAGCGGGTACGCTCCTCGATTGAGGTATCACCGCGAAGACCATTAACTTGTGCCCAACCAGTAATACCAGCTTTTTCACGGTGCCGATGCATATAACGGGGGATTTGTTCACTAAATTGGGCAACATAGCGCGGCTGTTCAGGCCGTGGCCCAACCACACTCATATCGCCCAACAACACATTGATAAATTGTGGCAATTCATCAATCGAAAAGCGCCGCAAAAATGTGCCTAGGCGGGTACGGCGATCATCATTCGGGGTTGTCCAAGTACCAAGTTTTTCAGCATCAAGCCGCATCGAACGATATTTAATCATTTTAAATGGCCTGCCGTCGCGGCCAACCCGCTCTTGAATAAAAAATGCTGGACCTGGCGAATCAATCTTGATCAAAATGCCAATGAGCAGTAACAATGGTGCAAGCATGACCAAGGCTGCCGCTGAAACCGCAATGTCCAATAAACGCTTGACCGTGCGGTTTAACTGACGGTCAAGTGGCACAGCCCGCACGGTGATCAACGGCAAACCACTTAATTCGCCAACCGAAACCTCGTTATTGGTAATCAGTTGAAACGCATCAGGATAGATTTTGATCGAAACGCTCTCATCCTCAACTTGCGAAATCAACGCAAAAACATCGTTATAAGAAGCCCCGCTGAGCGCAATAATCACCTCGTCGATCGCGCAGGTGCGCACCGCTAAACCAAGTTTGGCCCGTTTGCCCAAGACTGGAACATCATCGACAACTTGCTGACCCGTTGGTACGTCATCGGAGAGAAAGCCAATAATTTGGTAGCCAAGACTTGGTGCTTTGCTCATTTGGCGATAGACCAATTGGCCAATTTCCCCAGCACCAATAATCAAAACCCGCCGTGTATCATAGCCGCGCAAGCGTAATTGACCAATCGCCCGATGATAGATCAAGCGCAAGATTGTCGTGCCAATTGTTGCCAAAATCCAGCCATAAACAAGGGTTAGCGTGGTGATATTAATTATCGGAAACAAGGTATTCAGGGCGATAAACATGATGGTGCCGATCGAAATCGCCCGAAAAATATGGTAGCCTTCGTCGATCCGCGAGCCACCGCGCTGCATACGATACAGCCCGTTCGCCGTGAAGAGCGTGCCAAATAAAGCATTCAGCACGGCCAAGGTCAGCAACACCTGACCAACGCTTGGTGGCTGAAATTCGCGCACAATCGCTTCAAGATTAAGGTAGTAGGCCAGAAAAAAACCGCCGTTCACGCCAATAATATCGCAGCCCATCAGCAGCAACAGCACAACATAGCGATAACGACGCGTAACAACGGTTGTTTGATTAAGCATTGTGGTTGTTGCCATGGGTTGCTCGTCGTGAGGCTAATGGGCGCAATCGATTACGCACCAGCGCTTGCCATTCTTTTAGGGTAATTCCAAGGTAAATCAGCCAATTCAATGGGGCCAATGTAGTTGCTTCATAATGTTTGCGGTGAAAAATCCGCATGGCATCATAAAAAGCCCGAATTGATGGCACGGCGCGACGAGTGCTCGAAACCCGTTTATAGTGCAAAATCGTCACCCGTGGATCATACCAAACTTGCCAGCCATAGCTTTTTGTTCGATAGCACCAATCAATATCTTCGCCATACATAAAAAAGGCTTCATCGAGCAAGCCTACATCGCGCAAAACCTCAGTCCGCAACAACATCGCCGCCCCAACAATCGAATCAACCTCGGTGGCTTGATCAGGGTCGAGGTAGGTCATGTTGTAGCGGCCAAAGCGCGGCGAACGGGGAAATAGCTTCGATAAACCAATCATACGGTAGAGTGCTACCTCGGCTGAAGGAAACGCCCGCCGACATGCTAAATCGAGCGAGCCATCGGCTAGCACCAATTTTGGCCCGACAATGCCTGCTTTTGGGCGTTCAACTAAGGCCTCAACCATGCCCGCAATACCATTCGTTGGCACAACCGTATCGGGGTTAAGCACCAACACAGCCTCAGGAGTTGGAGTTTCGGCCAAAATCTGGCGCAAAGCAAGATTATTGCCCGCCGAAAAGCCACTATTTTGCGGCGAGGCAATTAACCGCACCCATGGAAACGCCTCGCGCACCATGGCCACGCTCTCGTCGGATGAAGCATTATCGACCACCCACACATCAAGCCGACCATTCCAATCTTGGTCGGCAAGTGAGGCTAAACACGGCTTCAGGACATCGCCCGAATTAAAATTGAGAATCACAACAGCAATATGGTTCATAGCCTGCCAATTATACTGCAAAATAGCGTGGTCAATTGTATCATTCGGGTAACAAACCCCAGCAAAATGCCTTGATTCTGCTTTGGTATAATGGGCTGCGTACCAGCCCCTAAGCGACGCTTGATTAAATGGAGCTAGCAGTGGAAAGGATCTTTTCGTGACAACGCAATTTTTACCAACCGAGCAAATCCCTGGATGCCCAATCTGCCAGCATCCTGAGGCTCGTTTCGTTGGGCATTTTCCCGAACCACATATCGAAGAAGGTTTATCGGTGCATCAATGTCTGAATTGCTCAATCGTCTACCTTAACCCACGGCTTACCTTAGAAGGCATCCATATGCTTGAAGATAGTAGCGAAGTCTATCTGTATGATGCTGAACAACAAGCCAAGGCCGTCCATGATCGCGAAGGCATTATTGCCTGGCTTGAATCCATGACTCAGCTTAAACCAGGTTCAATTCTGGATGTTGGCTGTAATCGCGGCTATCTATTGGCCGCTGCGGCTCGTCGTGGCTGGCAACCATTTGGAGTCGAGCTCTCGCAAGTTTCAGCGGCAGAAGCCCGACAACGCTTTGGCTTACCAATTTATTCGGATCTCGAATCGTTGCCGCAAGGCCAATTATTCGATCTGATTACCTGTTGGCATGTGGTTGAGCATCTGCACCATCCCGTCCAAATGTTACGTCAACTTGGCGAGTTACTTACGCCCGATGGCGTTGTGGCAATTCAAGTGCCTGCCTATCGCTTTGCCGATGAATATATACGCCAAGGCAATGGGTTGCACATCTTCTGTGCCTCACACCCATTTCATTACACCGCCGAAACATTAACCATGGTCTTGGAACAAGCAGGTTTGCAGGTATTTTATTGCGACGAATCACCTAAATATTTATTTTTGACCATTTATGCCGCTAAACCGTCACGCTCTATCAATGCCAATCAACAAGCACAACTCGCTGCTCAACGTGAGCAAACCAACCAAAAACTCGCTTGGTTCGAGCACGATCATGCCGCAATTGCCCAAACGCTCGAAAGCATGAATGCCTATGTACAGCATCTCGAAACAACCCTCAAGACCAAAAATGAACACATCGCCCAGCTTGAGCAGCATTTACAAACAATCAATAATGGTCGGATTATGCGCATCCTCAAACGGATTAAACGCTAACTATGTTGAGGCTTAATCTATTTGCGCTACAATAAGCCTAACTCAACTAGAGCCAATATAGGAGTTCCGCGATGATTGATAAAAAGACCCAAGCCACCGAAGCCAAACGGATCTTGGCGCTGAATCCGCGTGATCTTGCTCAAGAGTTAGCCCGTTTAGCCGCCCAAACTGGCTTACCTCAAACCAAAATCCTCGAATTATTGCGTCGTCAGGCAGCTGAAGGCGAACAAAAACGCTAAATAATTGAACTCAAGCGATCTGATTGCGATTAACCACGCAAGCCCAGATCGCTTGAGCTGGCCAACCGATCATGTTTTTGGGCCAACGCATATTGGTTGTTAATATAGTTCTGTTCAGCTCGCTGCAAGTTTGGACTAATTCGATAAAGCTCCCTGGCTGTGAAAATCCAAACCAACCCAAATGAACATACTAAAAGGATATTCAACCATGTAGTTGAGCCATTCCAGGCAAGCATGCAGCCCAACCCCAACAAGGCAATGCCAATCACTAACACCATCCACGTTTTCATAGGTAGCGGGTAGCTCACCTCATCCTCATTAGCAAGTTGCCTATAATGATAATGCTGATAATAGGGTTGAATATTACGATATCGCAGCCGCTCTACAACCCAACGTTGTTCTAATTGAACTAATTCGCTAAGATAAGCTTGTTCAGACTTCGGGGCATCAACGATAATCTTTTGAATTGCCGCAGCATAGGCTTTATCACGCTTTGGTTCGGCATAATGTAACTCTTGCAAGGTGTAAATTTGAGTTTCAGCCGCAGTCCATTGCGCCGATTGAGGATTTAATGGCGAAGAGATGCGGTATGAATATTGTAATGGTTTTGTTTGTGCTAATGCTGGAAGCGTATGGAGTAATTTAGCTCGCTTTTTTAAATAGCGCCTTTCAGCTAATCTTAAGCGAATAATTGCATGAAGCCCAAAACCTAAAACTAAACTAAAGCCAAAAATTAAAAGCGTTGCTAAGAAAAATTGAACATCGCCTTGATTAATGCCCTCTTTTAAAAACGCTGCTCCAGCCAGAATAAAGAAAAATAAAAGTGATCCGACAACTGATAAACTCGCAATCTTGATCCGTCGATCAGCGTTATGCACCCCAACATAGCCAATTCGCTCTTGGTCCCATTGTCGATCGAGTTCGGCCAAAGGGTCATGATCATTGGTTGTTTTTTGCATCAGATACACCTCATCGAAAGCATTAACAACGATAATATCTTTAGTTTTAGCGCCCATAATCGTGGCTAATTCGTTGGCGTTGGGCAAAATAGTGTTGCTCAGCCTGATCAAGCTCTGTCGCTTGCTTACGGATCGTTGAAAAACTTAGCACCATAAGCAGGCCAAAAGCACAACACAGCATCGGATAGAGCAATTTATGCCCTTCAACAGCCAACATCACACCAAAACCAACCAACCCCAAGCCTAATCCCAATACAATCCAAGCCCCAAACAAGCTAGGTGATTGATAATATCTCGCTCGATTATCATATTCTAGATAACTAAATCGCTGCTTAACCCAGCGCTGCTCTAGTTGGGCTAGTTCAGTGAGATACCGCTGATCGGGTGCAGGTGTATGGGCAATCAGTCGCTGAATTTGCTCATTATAGGCTTGATCACGCGTTGAAACATCATAATACTCAGCTTGCAGCTCATGAAATCGCGTTTCAGCTTCTGATCGGCTATTTTTCGGCCATGAATAGCCTAAACGTCGCGTTGCAACTGGCAACTCAACAATTAAAGTAGGATCACCATACTGTTTGATCAAGATAGCTCGTTTTTTTAAGTAACGTCGTTCAGCGAGCATCAGCATGATTGCATTACGCAGAGCCCAAAGGATTAACAAGCTCGTCAAGATAAAAAAGATTGATACACAATAGAACATGCTGATTGGAAGCCTACTCGCTTCAATCCATAACATAATGCCTGCGCCAAAACACATGAAGAAAAATATTACTAGGGCAAGTGGATTCCCCATAGAACGAGAATGATCAAGATAATAGACCCCAACATATTTTGCACGCTCTTGTCGCCATTGTTGGTCAAGGTAAGTCACAGGATCAACATTTGGGTCTGGCTCAAGGGCTTTTTCAGCTTCGCTATTGGCTTCGATTGCTTGGTCAATCATTTCGTGGATTTCAGATTTCTTCAACATATTCCTAACCTCATAATCGAATGTTTTTCGGTCATTTAAACAACAAAAACCTTCCTGTTATTTCATACGTTGCCCTAGCAGGAAGGTTACGTTATTCATTTTGTAAACTTATGCGTCCAGCATTAGAAAGGTGTTCGATTGCGAAAGCGGCTTTGCAATTGGTTGCGTTTTTCGGCGTAATATTGCTCTAATTCACGATATTTTTTGGTATTTTTAGTTGATTGAATTGCCACAATTGCAATCACACTAGGAATGGCAATCCAAATACTCAAGTTAAACCAGTTGCCAGATGGGAAATAGCTTAAAAATCCAACAGCCGCAAAAACAACACAAACAATCAATATAAGCCATTGATTCATTGCTTGTGGAATTCTTTGTTCACGACGGCCATTTTCAAAGCGAATATATTTAAGTCGCGCTTGAACCCATTCAGCTTCGATTGCCGCCAAAGCTCTGAGATAATCGCGCTCGTGCTCAGGGGCGTTGGCAATAATGCTTTTAACTGAACGGCGATATTGTTCTTGATCGTGAATTCCATGATAATGATGTTGCAGTTGGCGAATTTGCGATTCCGCCGAAAGCAATGGAGTACGATGAACCAGCGGTTTTTCTACGACTGGAGCTAACGGAACTTGCTCAGGTTTTAAACCCAATTGGGCAATTAATTGGGTACGCTTAGCCAAATAATCCTTTTGCGCCTTGGCAAAACGCAATTGATGCCGCACACCAAACAGCATCAGAATGATGAACGGCAAGAAGAAAAAGCTAATACAATAGACTTTAAATACAACCAGTATGCTCGTAATTACAATAAAAACGAGCGTGAATCCCATCAGCATAAATGGCTGAGGCTTTTGTTTGACTGCAATCCCAAATTGTGATCGCTGTGATGTTGTATATTTTATGCTTTCTTTAGCCCATTGCAGATCAAGCTGGGTTAATGGGTCAGCGTTAGGGTCTGGTTCTAAGGCTTGCATTGCGGCATCATGTTCGCGTTTGGCAAGATCAATAAATTGGCGAATTGATGGCCGTTGGCTACTGTGAATATCCCATTCTTCATTCATAATCAACCTCTGCTTTTTGTACTGGTTAAATAATCAATAGCGTAACGTTCTTGTTGGATACACGTATCACACGGCAAGAACGTTACGCTATTGATCAAAAAAGACAGCTTATTCGGGCAGGCTGGGATCACTTGAATTAAGTTGCAGCAGCACCTCGCGAATATAGTCGGCCTCAACTGGCTGGCGTAACTTGGCCTGAAATTGGCCATGAACCAGCAATTGAATCTGCCATTGATAGCAATCGCTGGCCGCTTGTGGCTCAGCTCCAAGCAGTTGAATTGAATAAATTTGATGCAGCGATTCGACTACGCTACTTCGATAGCGCACAGGATTTTGCTGATTATAATGGTGCAAAAGCTCAGTTTGGCTGAGCAATACCGCGCCAATGCTCAACGAGAGCCAACGTTCAGCCTGCGCTGGTTCTTTGGTATAAATCGCGATGGTGCAGCTCTGACTAAATTCACGCCAAGCCTGATCATCCTGCTGTTTCATGCCAAAACTGGTCGGCGTGCTATAAATCGCCACACTTGGCAATTTGGCTGGCGGATTGGTGGCTGGTATGCCAATCAGCACTTGAGCTTTGGCAGCGGGATCGTTATCGAACAAATGGTAGTGCAACAACGCCCCAACCGATTCGAGCAGTTGCTGAATCATGCCGCCTCGATTGCCAATTGGTCTGCCTCACGTGCCAATTCTTCCTCTAATACCTGAATCGCCCCACTAATCCGCAGTAAAGTAGCATTCAGATTTTCGCGCTTGGTTTCAAGCTCAGCCAGCATGGTTTGGCCAGCCTGAAATTCTTCCTTCAATGTCGCTAAACGTTGTTCAAGTTGTTGACGCATGATTAACTCCTAACGCCCAATCGCAATCCAAGAAACCCACGAACCATAGATAATGGTATCAGCCCATGTCTGAGCGACAATCGTACAACCTGTACGGGTCACCGATTCAGCAAAGCCATGAAAACGTAAGTTATTGCCACGCTCTGAATCAATCGCCACAATACTTACAATAACCGAAGGAGCTTCGGTAAATCCTGCATAACTAATGGCTCGACGAACTTGGCTTACTTGATTATTACCGCGAAAAGCGCCAATATCAACATAGCCACCTTGTACCCGTACCGCCGTGCTTTGGGTCGTACCATCACCAAAACGCAGACTACTAGCCACAAGTCCGGTCAAACCATCGCTATTAATATCACCATCTTTGAAATGGAAGCCATCACTACGGCCCTCAATCCGTCGCCAATAGCGATTGCCATGATGAAAGCGAATACTTGGATATACCTCGCCTAGCGCTGCCGCATATTCTTGAAACAATTCTAAGAAGACAAATTTACCATCTTCACGGGCGGCAGCCGAACGACGAACTTGCAAAATTGGCACATTGCGGGTTGCTGCGTCAAGTTGAACAGTTAAGCTGCCACTGACTTCAACCTGTTGATCAGACCGAACCTGCAAAACTGGTTTGATCACATTTGCGCCATCTCTGGTATGTCCAAGCGTTACCCCACTGAAACCACCAATCTCCACCCGATCAGACGTTTCTTGCCAACGTACCAGATGAAATTGATCAGCTGGGCCTTTGCGCAAATACAGGCTATTGCCATTCAGGTGCAGGTTGCCTTCAACTTGTAATTTATTCTGCGGGTTGGTCGTGCCAATCCCCACGTTGCCGCCACTTTCGGCATTCAACGTCAGGGGGTCGGTACCACGCGCGGCAATCGCTAGCGGTTGGTTGGGGTTCGAGCCAGTGGCCAAAATGCTTGCATAACCAATGCTCACGCCTTGGGTTTGGTTGCTATGGCGAAATTCAGCCAACGGAGCCTTCGGGCCATTGGTGGTCGCCGAAACTTTGAGCGAAGCTTGAGCTGCATCGGCTCCAGCAGTTACGTTGAGCGGCCCTTTAATCGTATCACCGCCAGCTCGGTTAACTTTCGCCTCATCCAAACGCGCAACTTCGCGGCTCATTTCGTTCCAGTCAGCGGCACGAATAAGCTGCCCACTTTGTTTATCTTGATGATTATAGGCCATTGCTGCTGACTCCCGCTAAAAGGTAATTTCCCAAATTAATGTCAATTTGAATTGCTCGGATTTGGTGATCGTGTCGAAAATCACGCGGTTGTACATCACGCCATCTTCGGTAAATAAGCCAGCTTCACGCAACTCGCCGTTACAATCGCGCTCGCCCAACTCACCAGTGAGCCGCAGCATAATTCGCGGCTTGTTGCTGCTATCGGTTACGTCAAGTTGTTCAATGCGGGCAATTTTGGTTGTGCCAATTGGCTGCACCAGAGCAGTATGGGACGGATTGAAGGCGGCTTTTGATCCACCAAGCTGAATCGTCGAAACCCGCTGAATCACGTCGCCTTGCTTTTCGTGATTGAACAACCGCGCTACCAGCGTGCGGCCAGCCACGGTAATATCGTTGTGGGCGCTAATTTGCTCGACCAACTCACCAGCGCTGGTGAATTGCTGAATCGTCAAGCGTCCGGCAATATGCAAATGCTCACTCCTGAACATACACTCATCCTTCTATGCAAATGTATTGAGGCTATCAAATCGGGTGTAATCAAATTGGCCTGCTAGCACTAAGCTATCGCTGACATCATGCTGCTCATTGCTACGTTGCTGACTCTCAAGGTCAAAGCTATCGCTCACGTCGTGTTGTTGATTGAGCAAACGGCCTTGCATTCGTAAATCAAGCCGATCAAGTTGGTCGTGATCTTCTTGGAAGACTTGTTTATAGGCGACCAAGGCTTGCACACCCGCCGCCTTCACGCGATTAACCAAATTCAGAATTTGCTGACGTGGGTGATCGCCACCTTCATCAAATTTATCGGTAAAACCCGCAATATGCCAAGGAATTGTGACTGTGAACACGCCATAGGTCAGGGCATACGACGAAACTTCGACCCGCACAATTGGCTCATCGGGCACAAAGAGGGTTTGATCAAAAGCTTGTTTATCAAAAGCTCCAGCTGGATAAACCTTGCCATCAGCCCCAATAATGTCGGCATTCAAGCGCCAACGGGCCACGCCAGGTTTTAATTGAGGAATCGTACCGATCAAGCCTTCGGGCGGCACGATCCCATTGCGCAGCACTTGCTTACCTTCCAAGGTCAAACGATCGCCAATTTGCAAACGCCCAGGAAAGCGCACCCGCTGGCCACTTTTGATATCGATCAGCTCAATATTGGTCAGCTCGCGAAACGGCCCATTCAGCATCGTAATCCAAATATGCGGTGTTTCAGGGCTACGATTGATGTTATCGACTTCAAATTCTTGGTAGAACTTGAGATTATCGGCAAAAAAGAGCGCTCGTTTGGGCAGAAATTCTTCAATATCAATCAGGGCTTTGGCTGCCGCCACCGCTGGATCATTGCCAACAATGCCTAAATTGGCCGCCACAATATCCAAAATGCCTTGGCGAGTCGAGGCTCCGCGCTTGAGTACGGCAATCAGGCCTTGCAAGCGCTCACGATAGGGGGCATGGCTTGGCTCAAGCGCATAATCCCAGGTCGTTTCCAAGGCATAACGATTCAAACGAATCAGATCATCAGCATAGGTGGTTTGCAATATGGGTAAATCTTCAGCCAAATCGGGAAAGCGCTCAGCATTGACTAAATGTGGGTCATCAAGCAATTGATTGAGCAACATCATTAAGGCTTGGCGCACCTCTTGCAGGCTCGAAATTCGCCGCACGCTCAAGCCCCAAGGCCGCAACCGCGCATCATAGCCCAACGCTGCATCAACAATCATTCGATTCAAACGTGCTACATCATCGCTCAAGGGGTTGGGGCTCGATTCACTTTGATCAAGCACATTCAGCAGTTGGCTGCGCCGATCAGGATTCGGCTCCTGTTCATAGATTGGCCGCAAGAACTCACGATACAAGCTATAAATCAGGCTCCAAGCATGGGCGGGCAAGCTCAAATTGCTCAGCACAGCATAATGGCGCGTAAAAAATTGGGTATCAGCCAAAATCGCTTGATTCAAGGCTCGGGCAACTGCCAAGGCCAATTCGCGGCTAATGCTGCTGGCCCCGTTATAGCGTTGAATCTGCTGATATTCCTGTGGGCTGCGTTCGGCAATTTGTTGGGCAATGATCGCGCTGATCGGCGTGCGCTGCACCAATAATTCTAAAACTAAGCCCGCCTGAACCTCAGACCCCAAAACATAGGCATAGTCCACGGTATAGCGCCGCAGTAATTTCCAGGTCGTTGGATCAATCAGTTGATCGAGATAGGCTGGGAGTGGGCTTTGTTCAGTCAGAATTATTTGGCTCAAACGGTAGGCATCAAATGAACGCTGGGTAAAACGGGGGTTCATTTTGATCAGCTGCGATGTACCACCCAAAGCCTCAAGGTAGAGCGCAAAAATCTTATCGAGATCGCCGCGCTGCTCGATTGGCGCAATATAGCCCTGTGAACCTTGGTTGGTCGCCGTCTCGACATGATGCGAACGCAGCACATGGTATAGATCAAGCTCAGCTCGTTCAAGCCTGCGCCCAAACATCTCGGCGAACAGCAACAGCAACTCACCCGCCTCGGCTGGGGCATAAAAATGAGCCAAGCGTTGCAATAGGGCGATCGTTTTGCCAGTTAATCGTTGCATAATTAAGCCTGTATCACAAAGCGCAGCGCCGGATCGCTGGCACTATCGCTGGCAAGAAAAACCTTCTCGAAGCTGGCGATTTTGACGACTTTGCCGTTATTGCGCTCAGCCAGCACACCAACTGGATTGGTCGAGACATTGTAGAGCTGGCAGTGTTTAGGGTTGAAAGCAACTTGCAATACTTGAAGCTGGGCTTTGGCAAGCGCTTCGATTTGGGCTAGCTCTAAATCCTGCTCTGGAGCCAAATCATCGAGATAGGCCATAATTGCCCGTCGCACTTCATAGCAAATTTGGCGGCGTTGGCTATCGCTGGTCGTGGGCGCAACCGTCAACTCAAGTTTGCCAGTTAATTCGACGCGCTCGCTATAGATCAGCAGGTTAGCCAACACAGGCCGTTCAATAATACTGACCTGAATCGCACTATCTTCGGGGCGTTCGTTGCTTTGAAAGGGCTTTGCCAACATGCGCAAGCTAAAATCTTTGCGATGATAGAGCCGAATTTTCTTCTCGATTTCGCTAGCTTGGATGGCTGAGCCAAGCGTCAAACCAGCAATATATTCTTGAATTGCGCCTTCGATTTTGCGACGTTTCTCGTCGCGCTCCAAGCCTGGCTCAACTAATTTAATAAAGATTAAAATTGGCAAATCCTTTGGCTCAGCCGCTACTCGAATGCTAGCAGCGTTGAAAAGCTCGGAAATGGCGCTTTCCAAACGCTTATCTTGGGGCGTGTGTTTGGTGCGTTGCAATAAAATTGGCTGGGGATTGCTAATCGTCAATTTAGTTTGGTTGATCACCAATTCTTCCCACAAGGCGGCACTGGTTGCTAGTTCGCCGCTGCGTCCAGCCAACATCGCCTGCACTTGAAGCTCAATCATCGCTTGGTTGGGAGCAAAACTTGCAGGATTGGTTGCCAAAAAGCGTTGATTATCTAGCGTGCGCAATTCACATGGCAACTCGATCAATAAGGTTTGGCTCAAATTAGTGCTACGAGTCAACTGCACAAGGCCTTGGGCTTTGCTTTCGGCCTCACGATAAAGCTGCAATTCCAAATTAATCAGATCGTTTACGCCTTTGACTTGCAAAATTTCGCTGGTAATTTGCGAGAAAAGCAAGGGCTGGCCCATACCCAAACGGCCAAAGTAGGCCTCAACTGCTTCGCGCACTTGGGTTTCAAGCAGGCCTTTTTCAGCATTCGCAATCTGCTCGTTCGCTGCAATATGAATCACTGCATCAACATTAATCGGTGCTGCTGGCTTAAGCACCACATAAATCCCGGCGGCCCGCACCTCATCCAAACGTTGACGCAATTGGCGCTCGTTATGCTCGTTCATGCCATCAACAAAGACTTCGATCGAGCCTGGGCGGCCTTCAGGATTATTATGAAAATCTTCGTGAATCCGCACTTCGCGGACTTCGGGCAAACTCAACAAGGCATTTTCAATCGATAAACTTGAGGCGCGGCCTGAAGCCAGCAAGGTTTGTTTGGCACGCTCACGCAATTCTTGATCGGTTTCGCGCTCACGCCCACGAAAGCCAATTGCTTTAGGATTGGTCACCGATTTGATGCCAGGCAATGGGCGGGGCATCACGATCACCGTTTGCTCAGCGGTAGTCATGTGTTTGCCGCGCTCTTCGGCCCGTACATGCACCTCAACCGTGGCTGTACCTGGGGCAATTCGCCCCTCTTCAGTTGTGATATAGGCCTTTTTGGAGGGCGTTTGTTTGGGATCTTCCTTGGTGGTAATCAGCGTGCCAATTGGAATCAAGGTTTCTTCGCTGGTGCTATCGCGTTGAAAGGTAACACTACCTGTTGCAAAATCTGGCTCGTTGCGCTTGATGCCTAAAATCGCCACCACCCGATCAAGTTGTGCCCCCTCAGCGGTATCGATAAAGCCAGCCTGATAAACCAGATCCATCTGCTCATACAGCACGGCTAGCTCATAGGCAAACGATTCAAACAGCGAACGAACTACGCTGCCTTCTTCAAAATCGGAGAGCCGTGGCAAGCGCTGGCGCGAATCGGCAACCATGCTGGCATAAATATCATTAAATTGTTTTTTATGAATCGTCACGCTAGCCCTCCAAGGCTACTGCTATATTCACCACCAACGGCTCCGATTGATCGATTGGCCGCACCACGACCTGCAATTCGAGGGTTGAGCGTTGATCCGAGCGCGGCATAATTGGCGCGATTGTGACCGAAACAACCTCACTAATGCGGCGTTCGAAGCCCAAACTTTCGCGCACATAAAACTCAGCCCGCAGATGAGTGCGGCGGCTTTGTGGCTCGCCAACCAGCAAATACAAGCGTGAGCCATAATCGGGATGCCCAAGCAAGCTCAATTCGCCTTGGCGGGTCAAGAGCCGATTAACAATTGCCTGCGCCAAATTAGCCCGACCGCTAACCAAGGCCAAATCGCTGCGCTCAGCCATCAAATCAACTGCAATTCGATCAGACGATTGCATACCAAGGCTGCGCCAGGTTAGTTGTAAATCAGTTTCAAGAGATTCGGCCATTGCACACCTCGCTTAATCGCCAATCATGACAGTTCCAACCGCCACCACCACACCTTTAACCTTGGCTTCGTCGCAGGTCGTCGCTTGATCGCCTGCGCGAATCGCTGACTTGCCATTGATTTTGACGGTTTGGCTGCCACCTTCCAAGGTTGCTTGATTGTTCGGTGAATTGATAAAACTCAGGTTGGGCGGCGTTGGGATGTGGGCTGGCGTATTCATTGCCTTCGAGCCAGCCACCGCCGCAGGCTGCCCGCCAATCTTGACATCGCTGCTTAGTTGATCGTTGATCATGCCGACAAATGGATGCGGCACTTGAACTGGTGGCGGCGGCGGCCCACCTGGCGGTTGCACAGTATGCATACAACTTCCAGTCACTTGATCGCCTTTTTTGGCAGCTGGCTTGCCCATACCATCTCCTTAGTTCAAATCGATCGTGCTACCTTTGATCTTAATCGCGCCGCTAGCCTGTAGATCCAAGGTTGAATCGGATTTAAGTTCAATTGCATTGGCTTGGACGGTTAGTTTGCCAGTTTCAGCAATTAAACTGAGATCTTTGTTGGAGCTAAGGCTAATTTTCTCACCCGCAAGATCAATCACCAAGCTAAATTTCTCGTTGCTGATGGCGATTTTCTCATCTTCAAGCGTAATCGTGTTCTCGCCATTTTTGCTGGTCAAGATAATTTTGCCTTCGCTATCCAGCAGCAAACTGCCACCTTCGGCGATGCTATGTTGCAGCAAAAACTCCTTGGGATTATTGGCCGGCGGACGATCTTCATCGTTATAGACCCGCCCCATAATGATTGGCGCATTAATATCGCCGCCAATAAACGAGAGCACCACCAAATCGCCAACATTGGGAATACAGGCTAAACCAAGGTAGGGCGTGGCAACTGGCACTTTGCGTAATTCAAACGGGCTGCCATCGGGCAAACTATAATTGCGTAATTGCACCGAGCATTGATAATTATCGTTATCGCCCTCGTCGGCATGGGAAAAAACTGCCGTTACAACCCCCAACTCGCTGGTATGGATACGCTGAGTGCTGCGTTCGGCAACCCGCTGAATAATCTGCAATAGCTCTTCCATTAACGCTGCTCCCAGCTAATTTCGCTGACAAAGCCTTGATAGCGATTGAGTTTATGGCTGACGCTCAGAATTTTGGCGCTCAGATTATGGCTAGCATCAGGCATTTGCTGAAACTGAATCGCATCGCCCAAAGCCAGCTCGGCCATCCCCAGCACTTGGGCTTTGCCAGCCAGGGTAGCGGCGTAGGCTTGAAAACGATGCTCGGCAATTTGACGCGCTTGATCTTGGCTCCGCGCAGTAGCATCGCTAATCCGCCAAACATTGCCTGAGCTTTTTCCAGCGCTGCCTTTGACCACTTTCTTGGTTAGCCATGAACTGGCCTCGTCACTTTGGCCTTGGCCAGCTGGACTAGTGCCATGAATTTCGAGGCCATCGATGCTTGCTTGAACTGGGCTGGCTGAAAATTGCAAAAGCTGCTGGGCATACTGTGCTTGATGGGTGGTTTTAGCGGCGTAGGCTTTGAAATGCACAGCATCTTCAACATCGCTATACCAATCGACTCCACAGCGTTGCGCCAAAGCGTGGAGATGTTGCCACAGGCTTTGATTGACTGAACATAAATAGCTGCTGAAGGTCAAGCCATCGTCAACTGTGCCAAGCTTGAGTTTGGCTCGACCAAGCAAATCTTTGGCGATTGCTCCGCCTGAACGCTGCTCGTAGAGCGCGTTGAGATGCATCTTGGTCAGCAATTGAGCGCTACTATAAGCCTCGACCGTGATCGTGTGCAGATTAGCTTGGCAGCTTGCAACGCAGCCCGTAAAGACTCGTTGCAAGCTGTCAGCATCGCCTAAATCAACGCTCACAGGATCGCCAAGTTTGGCATTCAGGCCGCTTTTGCTCGCAAAAACCAGGCTACAGCGGTTGATTGGCGAGCGCAACGAGCCATAACTCGCACAACTCACCAACCAATCGGCTTGATCGGCGCTAAAACTGCTAGAACCAATTGTGATCCGATACTTCACCAACACAGCGCTACCCTGCTAAACGCTCATCAAGCGTGTTCAACAATTGACCATAGGCATCGCTCAAACGATCAAGGCCTTTTTCCAAATCGCCATCAAGCCCAGCCAATTTGATATCGATGACGTTGAATAAGCCTTCGATATCAAAGGTTTTATGCAATAGTTGCTTGATTTTATTGAATTCATCGTCCAAGGGGCGACGAATCAATTGATCAGGCAGGCCTTTGATTTTATCGATGATGATTTTGTAGATCACATCAAGCCGCTTGACGGTTTCTTCGGGATAGAGATGGGCAATTTCTTCGACAATAAATGGATGCAGCGATTGCAAACTCATGCCCAGATCGCTGGGATACGAGGCTTCAAACAACACCCGATTGAGCCGAATCAGGCGATTTTGGTTGGTTGGGGTGCGCGAAAGCTCATACCATGCCCGCCCAAGTTGGCCCTTCAAAGCCAAGTAGCGGTAGAGTTGTTGCATTTCGCTGGCGCTACGGGTTTCGGCTGGCTTGGCTTCGATCAGGCCAATCGCGCTGCTCAATTGCTGCGTCACCAGATCAACTGTGGCTTGGGTGCTAATCGTCGCATCGCGCAGGGTATCGTTGATCGCCTGCAATACGTTGGTGGCATTGACTTCGCTCAAACTACCAGCCGCTTGGTTTTGCAATAATTCCAAGGCTGCGGCGGTAAGTTTGGTTTGTACCAAAGCCGCCAAGCGATCGCCGCTGGGATTCCGAATGCGCAATGCCAGCGTCATTAAACCTTGGCCTGCAAAATCGCTGGCACTAACCGAGTTGAGTAGCCACATTGGGCTAAATGCTTCAACACTGCGCTTAACCGTTTCATAGGTGGTTTTGATCACGCTAATCAGCGAGGTGCGAATCGTTTCAATCAAGGCCAGAATATCGGTAATCACCTGTTTGATACTGAGACCTAGCGTATCCAACACATTCGCTACTGCTGCATCGATCTGAGCTGGCAGCTTGGTAACTGTGGTTAAAATCTTTTGGATCGCAGTAATCGCATCTTTGAAAGGTTGCAACTGAACTTTGACATCAGTGACGAATTTGCGCACTGGGTCGCCAAATTGGCGCTTGAACATGGCCGCAACCACATTTTGCAACACACTTTCGTTGAGCGCGATAATCCGGCTTTCTTCGGCTTTGATCACTGGCTTGTAAACCCCAATACAGCTATTCAAGGCTGTTTTGGTCGAGCCAGTCACTTGGCCAAGCGTCGTGCTCAAGGCAGTCAACGGCGCTAAATCCAAATCGCGCAGCATCAAGCCTGTGCCTGTTGAAAGATCGTAGGTTTGCATCAAGGTACGGCGACGAACTTGCAAACCTTCAATTTCAGCGGCAGCAGCGGCAATCGTTTGACTCAAGGTCGTTGCGGCAGCATCCAAATTGGTCGAGGTTACCCCAAGCTCAAGTTGAAAAGCCTCACGGGTTTTGGCTATTTCATCGGCGACACTTGGGAAGGTCAAGGTTGCAGCATTCGCCCGCAACGACACTTCGATTGAATCCATCGCCGCTGAAACTTCATCGAGATAATCGCCGCCCAGCACTTTTTTGAGCATTGTCCAAAATTCAGCATCAGCCAAATCTTGCAAGCCGGTTTTGGCGAGCAGTTTCTCCAGCGATACCGCCGATTTTATCGTGCTGAGCAACGAATCAATTTCGTAATCGCGAATATTGGTTAATTCTTTGGAGGCTGCATTGATCGCTTTGTTGATCAGTTGGTTGAGTGACTCAGGCGAAAGCGTCTCGACCAAGCTATACAATTGATCATACAAGCGCTGCAGTTCATTCAAAATAATCTCAGGATCAAGTTTGGCGACCAGTTTAGCCAGCTCGGCATTAGCATCCTTGAGCGGAGCCAACAATTCCGAAGGCTTGAACTCTTCCAAGGTTTTGATCACCAGTTGATAGGGCGCTGAGTTGAGAATCGCATCGGTGGCGATTGTGCCAGGATTAAACTCATCGATCATGCGCTCAATCACTAATACCTGATTTTTGAGCAAATTGACCAACTCTTGCAAAGGTTCGCGAATTTGGCGGAACGCATCGAGCAATTCAGGCTTGACGATCTCATCAACTTTAACGGCTTCGATCACTTTTGCGCCAACTTTGAGCGCAGTTTTTTGCGGCGTGCCCATACTAGCAACATCAATCGCCCGTACATTGCCCTCTAATTTGGTGGTTTGCTCGATCACCAAATCAAAGACTGGCTTGAGCGAGGCATCGCCGATTTTGGTTTTGAAATCTTCGATGCCTTGACGAGCTTTGTTTAGGGCATCTTGCACATCAGGTCGATTGAGCACTTCGCTGATTTTGCCCAGCAATTGGCGAATTTGCTGCTCCAAGGTGTTGAAGGTTTGGGTCAATTTGGCATCAACGTTATCTTGCACATTTTTGACCGCAGCATCGAGTTTGAGTTTCAATTCCTCGATGCGTACAAAAAATTGTTCGATCACGCTGCTGATGCGGTTACAGCCATCTTTAATTTGGCGCACCACTGGCCCAACATCAACCTGGCTGAGAAAGGCTTCGATCTCAGCGGTAACATTGGTAATTTGGGTTTGCAGGCCATTCAACACACCGCTGACGCTTTGAATGTTGGTTTCAATTGCGGTTGAAACATTGCGGGCAGCCTCTTCGGCCTTTTTCGCGGCGGCCTCAAGATATTTGACAATATCGTTGGCCATATCGGTTAATTCTTTAATTGGGCTGGTGATTGCGCCCAAAACCTGACCAGTTCGCGCCGTGAGTTGGTCGAAATAGGCTTGCAAAAACACATCGTCGGCAGCGCCAAAATCGAGCACTTGAGTCAAGGCCTGTTGCAATTGCGCCACATCTTTGGCCAGCATGCGTTGCAACGTTTTGTCGGATTGCTGAATCTGGCTCAAGCCCGAAAGCAAGGTGCTGCGCCCCAACTTTTGAAAAGCATCGATATCTTGGCTTTTTTCGAGCGCATCGAGCGCTTGTTGATACGATTTAAGGTAGCCACTGCTGAGCAAGCTGTTGGTTGCGGTCAGGCTATGCAAGGGCAAATTATGCCGTAGCGTGCGCAGTTGCACCACGTAAATTTCAGCCAAGGCCTCGGTGGTCAGCTCAGTCATTTTGGCCGGATCAGTCAAGGTATTCTTGAATGATTCGACAATTTTCAAGAGCATGCCCAAAATTCGCATGGGCGTTGAAGCACCAGCATCGGCCAATTTGCGCAACGGTGCGGTAAAGCTATCGACATCTAGCCAAGGCAGATCGGGTGTAGTAGTTGGCGTATCAACCTGCACCGGAATCACTGCATTGGTGATTTTGCCCATTGTGCCGTTGACATCGAAGGTTGGCGCAGGCAAGTTAATCGGCAGCGGCTTGCTGGTCACATCGCCAATCAAGGCATTGCGATTAACCCCGCCAAGTTGATCAAGCGGGGCATTGATGCGGCCAGTAAAGCCTTCTTTGGTCAAGCCTTGGGGCATGACTGGTAAACTGACGGCAGGGCTAGTGCCATCAGGCGTGGCCGCCGCCAGATCATCTTTAATTGCTCCAGCGTTGATCTCGCGCATGCCATCGGCACCAACGGCGCTGGGGGTAAATTTCCCATCGAGCAGGCTGGTTAATTGGCCTTTGCCCGGTAATTCATTCAACAACGATTGCATACATCTCCCCGTAACACACTAGCCCAACAGGCTGCGCAGCGCTCCCAGCGAATCGCTCAGACTGCTGGCGGCTTCACGCACCGGATCTAGCGCGGTTTTCAATGGTTCAACTGGATTGGTGATTTCTGGCAGCGAGCCAAATGCTAAGGCATCGGGCAGGCTGGCAAGTGTGGTCAATTGGACAGCTTGGGTTTTGATGCTGGCGTTCACTTGGGCCGCCGCGACCTTACTTTTACTTGACGCTGCATATTCGACAATCTGCAACCGATAGCTATATTGATCAGGCTCGTAGGCTTGTTGGGTCACTTGAAATTGATCAAGCGTGACTTTGGCAACATAGCCTTGGCCAACAATATCGGCGATAAACTCGACTGGCTCTTGTTTCAGATAAATGCCGCGCAATTGCTCCAACATGGTTTGGGCTTCGGCTCCATAACAGATGCCTTCAATTTGCAAACAAACCGAGTGTCGTCCAAGCTGTTGGCTCACATCACCAGCCATACCTGGCACATGGTGATAGACCGCCGCCCGTTGTTCGAGCGTTTGGATGCGATGCACCCGTTGTAAGGCAATCCCTGCTAGCTCAAGCGCCATGGCTCCGCTCCTGATTAATCGCTATAAAAACGCAAATATTCGCGTTGCAAGGCTTGGGTCAAGGCTGCCAAAACGTCGTCCACCAGTTGCTCACGCTGAATTTCAGTAGCTTGATTGGGAGTTTGCGAAGCAACCGCTTGCTGGATCGCTTCAATCGGCGGTGGTTGGTCGCTTGGCGTTTGGGTCGGATTGGCAATTGTCAGCTGGTTTGGTGGCGAGGCTGGAGTAGCTGGCAATTCCAAGGCTGGCTTAGTTGGATGAATGTTTGGCGCTGGAATGTTGTAGTGGGTTGCGCTGGCCGCTGCTTGGTTGCCAAGCGCTGGCGTAATCCATGTCCTCTGAGCGTTGGCGATTTCAGCCAGATTAAAGTTTCTAAGCGTCGCCTCAGGTTGGTCAGCAGCCTGATTTGGGCTATTTGGTTGATTGAAGCTTTGAGTTGTTGCCGCCTGCTGCCAAGCTGAGGCCGTACTGTTACTTGTAGCTTGCCCACCTGATTGGCTTGGCAACGACGGCTGAACTGGCTCGACGCTTTGGTTAGCTACAGCTTGTGGCAGCGCTTGACTAGGCAAAGCTGGCTCAAACGCCTGAGGTTGAGCAACCTCAGCCAACCAGGCCGTTTCAGCGTGGTCCGCGCCCTGCCACAACTGGGCAAAATCGGCTAGCCCTTTGATTGGGCTGGTTTGGATTGGCAATGTTTGGTTGGTGATCGGCGCAAGCGCTGGGCTTGATGGTTGGGTGGCTGCTTGCTGTACTACTAGGTTTGGCGCAACATCCAAGTTGGTACTGCTAGGTACAACCTCAGGCAAACCACGATCGAGTTGGTTGGTTGCAGCGTGATCGGCCAGCCCTGCTTGCAACGGCACAACTTTGCGCAATGGCGCGGCAGCCAACACCTGCCGAGTGCCATGCAGCTCAGGCCGAACCACAACTTTTGTGGCTTGGGTTTGGCTGGACATGGCTGAAACTGGCGGCTGAAACAGATCGGATGACGGCCTAGCAGGCATATTATTTTCAACCAACGCAGGTTGCCAAGCAGCCAGATTGGTTGGTTCAGGCTCAGCAACCTGGGTCTGGTTGCGCGGTTGACCAACAATTAATTGCGGAACCAGACCGCTGCTCAAACCATCAGCCCAAGCACTGAGTTGTTGCAATTGGGCCGCCAAGGCCAGCTCAGTTTGCCAATCGTCAGCCAAAATGCTGGCAGGTTGCTCGCTTGGCAACCAGCTCGTTAAGCCATCCAGCCAAGCGCTAAAATCGGCCTGAATCGCCGTGCCAAGAGTTATTAAGCTTGATTCGGGCTTATTCACTGCCAACATCCTCGGCTAATAATTGCAAATACAGCGTAATTTGAGCCATAGTCAAGGCCTGCACTTCCTGCGGTGTCCAGCCAAAGGCCTTAGCAAGCCGATAGCTAGCCTGCAATAATGGTGCTTGCTGCAACTCAATTAATGGCTTTTTTTTTCAGTCATACCGCTAATTTCGCGAATATGCGCGATCAAAAAATCGACCATGCCCAAGTGCATGCGCTTGACTTGCTCCAAACTCAGGCTTGGCTCAACCAAGGCCTCTTTGATCAGCAGCAGCGGAATCAGGCTGGAATCCTGTTTGGCGGCTCGCATAATCAATTGAAATGTGCCAATCGTGATTGGTTGGAGTTGCACCACCAATTCACGAGCGGTTGCAGTGGCCTGACCAGGCTGAACAATTTCGGCTGGAATCGTCACGGCATAGCGTGCTTGAGCGCCAGCAAGCAATTCATCGGCGGTTAGGTGGTTGTCGCTCATGCAAGCTCATTCCTCTAGGCGCTGGTTTCGGCGCTGCTCATACGCAAGGCTTTGAAGGTCACCGTTTCCATCACGAAATCGTCTTCGGGCAAGCGAAAACTCCATGTATCAAACTTGACCCCAAAGATCGTGAGCGTGCTGCTATTGTCGGGCGAAGCCGGATTGACCAAATTGATCACGATATTAAAGGATGGTTGGGCAATGGCTCCGGTTGGCGGGGGACTTTTCGAGCCATCGCCAAGCAACAAGCGAATCAGTGCCCCATTGATATGCGCCCGTTCAGCAGTGCCCGCAATAGTGATATTGCCCGGACGCAGCTCAGTGGCAAAACGCCGACCAATCTCGTGGTAAGGCCGAATATCGTTTTGCACCACAATTTGCACATTTTGCAACCGCCCGACCACGCTTGAGAGCGCATATTCGCCAATCAAGGCATCGGCCAAACCACCTTCGGCAGTGCTGCTATCATCAACCGCCAGCACCAACGACGCATCTGAGCCACGAAAAACATTGACATTTGGCATGAGTTTGCTCCTAACCCAAATACATCGTTACTAAGATGAAATCGATACTGAAGGTTGGTTGCAACGTGAGCGACACTTGCACTTCGCCAGCAATTTGCTGAGCGCGAGTGGCTGAAACATCCAACGAATAGCCAACCAAGGCCTCATCTTCGACCATACGGGTCAAAAAGGCATCAAGCGTCGCTTTCATTGCGCCGCGTACTCGGTCGTTATTCAGTTTGCCGATGTAGGGATTACAAGCTGAGCGCACGCCATAAATTGCATAATCAACGATACGGCGGGTGGTAATTTGATGCCAAGCCGAGTTGGTGGCGGTGGTAATGCCTTTGACCACCCGCCAGCCTTCGCGTTTTTCGACCACGAGCACCCGTTTTTGCACCAATTGTTCAAGTTGCGAGGCGCTAAAGTTGGTGGTCAAACCTTCAATTGCCACAGTTTTGTTGGTTGGGCTGGATTGCACTGGTAAGGCGGCGATCAAGCCAGCCACCGCAGCGGCCAAATAACTACCAGGCAAGGAAACTTGACTGACGGTTTGGGTCGCTGGATCGCTGACTGAGCTTTTGATCCCAGGTGCGACGAAAATTAAGCGATCGCTGGCATAGCTATGACCAGAGATTTTAGCGATATCATCGCCAAGCGCACTACCGATCAAGCCGATGCGTTCGCGTTTGATGCCTGCGGTGGTGGTGAGGTGCGCGATTAAAGCATTGGCCATGCCCACATTTGAGCTATCTTGACCAGCCAATAACACCAAATTAACGATTTCATTTTCCAATTCAGCGAGGGCAGTTTTATAATTATCAACTGTTACGCCTTCGCTGCGCACTGCATAGACCGTTTTGCCGCCGTTGTTATAAATCTGTTCCAAGGCCCGAATGAGGGTTAACTCGTTTTTTGTGCCGCCTTGCCAAGCATCGCTGACTCCGAAAATCGCCTTCGCTTCGCTGAAACTGCCCAAAATTTGCACTTGATTGATTGGACCACTTGCTGCCGTGCCAACAATGCCAATATAGCCCGAGGCGATGCGCCCTGCGCTAATCAGCCCCTCATCACGCACCGTGATGTAGGTGCCTGGCAAAATCACTTCAGCCATAATACCTCCCTAAACAATACGCACACCAAAGAAGCATTTACAGCATTACGTTGCCATAAACGAATTTGAACTCTTTTGAGCGATCGGGTGGAAAGTAGGAGTAGGTTGTGGAATTGCTGCTACTATAGCATAGGCCAAAAGTCAGCGTCAACGGATTTTTCGGGTGATTTTGGCTTTAACAATTCCAATTGCTCACACACATTGCACAAAGAGCATGCAAATCATGGCTTCTGACAGATGCAGGGTTTAGTCAAAACACGAATGAGGGTAGTAGAACGCGGGTTGAGTATTTGATCCACGAAGAGCACGAAGGACACGAAGGACACGATATCCAAATCTCAGCTTCGTGCTCTTCGTGTCCTTCGTGGATCAACCTATTAAGACCGCATCCATTCGCTGGGAACGCGCACGGCCAAGACCGTACCAGTTGCACACAGCTGATCGGCGGCGTTAAGCGTGCAGGTTACCAAGGTTTTGCGCTCGTTTTGCACCTCGAAGCGGGCACGCAACTCCAAGCTTGGGCCAAGCGGTGTTGGTTTGTGGTAGGCAATTTCAAGCTTACCAGTCACATACCAAATTGGAGTGGGGCTGCTTAGCGCAACCCCAGCCTGTTGAGCCGCCAAGGCCATGGCGCTAATAATCGCGTGGCAATCGATTAATGCGCCGATGATGCCGCCATTAACCACATGGGTTGGCGAGGCACAATGCCATGGCTGTGGTTGCCAATGACAAATCGCCTCAGCCCCATCCCAATAGCTTTTGATTTGCAAGCCATGAGGATTATCCTTGCCACAGCCCCAACAATGATTGCCCTGCAATTGATCTTGAAAGGCTGGTTGCGTCGTTGAAACCATCAATGCTGCTCCTTGAAGCAAATTTTATTTGCTATAGCCGTGAGGATGTTGTTGATGCCAAGCCCAAGCACTTTCGATGATACTCTCAATTGTGGCATAGCGTGGCTCCCAGCCCAACTCGCGGCGAATCGTTTCCGATGAAGCAACCAAGGTCGCCGGATCGCCAGCGCGGCGCGGCGCAACCACCGCTGGAATCGCATGGCCAGTCACATTGCGCACTGCTTGGATAACTTCTTTGACGCTGAAACCACCACCATTGCCTAAATTGTAGCGACGGCTGGCTCCGCCATTGAGCAAGGCTTGCAAGGTCAGAATATGCGCCGAGGCCAAATCGCTCACATGCACATAGTCGCGCACACACGAGCCATCGGGGGTTGGATAATCGTCGCCGAAGATCGCAATCGATTCGCGCTGGCCCAAGGCAACTTGCAAAACCAACGGAATCAAGTGGGTTTCAGGGTCGTGATGTTCGCCAATCGTCGGCGTACAACCACAGGCATTGAAATAGCGCAGCGCACCATAGCGAATGCCATGCACGCGTTCATACCAATAGAGCGCCCGCTCCATCCACGATTTCATCTCACCATAAGGCGAGCCTGGCACAATTCGCTCGTTTTCGTCGATTGGCATTTTAGCGGGGTCGTCGAAGAGGTTGGCGGTTGATGAGAGAATAAAAGCCTTCACGCCATGTTCAGCGGCAACCGTCAGCAAATTAATCCCCGCCACCACGCTATCGCGCAGATAATATTCAGGGTGCTGCATCGACTCGCCAACCAAGGTATGCGAAGCAAAATTTAAAATCCCATCGAAAGGGCCATGAGCTTCAAAAGCACTGCGAATTTCAGCAATATTATTCAGATCGCCCAAGACAAAGGTCGCAGCGGCGGGAACCGCTTGGCGATGGCCTTGGCGCAAATTATCAAAGATTACAACGTCGTAGCCAGCATCTAGCAATGCGGCACTGGTTACGCTGCCAATATAGCCAGCGCCACCGGAGACCAAAATACGCATACAAACTCCTTTTTACACGGCAAGATCGTCGTGTAGCATCGAATTCGCTGGCTATTGTAGCCGAATCAGCTTAATTGTGGGTGAGAAGTCTGATCACGTGAGAACACAAAAGCCAACATCGCGAAACACCGATCCATAACAATCATATCGTTTAAAAATACTTTATAAATCAGCAAATATGTTCTATACTAGACACGTTCGTATTAAGGAGGATTGAATGAATCAAGCAACACAATGGACAGACGGGGCCATCAGCGCAATCACCCTATTTGTGCCTGATAGCACGATGCAGCAAACCAGCCAGTTTTATCAACAGGTTTTTGGCTTGCCAATGGTATTTAGCGACGAGCATTCGATGGTTTTTCAATTTGGCTCAACGTTAATCAACCTACTCACTGAGAGCGCGGCGGTTGAATTGTTAGCCCCGATGGCCGTACCCAAAAACGATTCACGAGCGTTGTATACGATCACGGTTGCCAATACCGATCAAATATATGCTGAACTCCGTAGCCGTGGGGTAGAATTCCTGAATGGGCCGATCGATCGGGCATGGGGTGTGCGCACCGCCAGTTTTGCCGACCCCGCTGGCCACCTCTGGGAAATTGCTCAGCAGTTGTAAGCAACAAAAGCAACCAGTTATGCTTCTGAGCAACTGGTTGCTTTATGATTAAGCCCTCGCGTTCCAATCAACCTTGGCAGCAATCATACGCCAAGAATGATAAACCATCACGCACCAATCAGCTGGTATAATTCCACTATTAACTAAGTTGTCAGGGTTGCGGTGGGTGCAATCAGCACGCTGGTTATTGGTCATCCCTCAGGCCAATTAATTGACATTTAGCACCAACCTGTTATCATGATATCGTTTCCGGTATCGTTTCCAGAGATTTTCCTTTAAATATTGAGGTATTGCTGTGCGTTCAAAACAATCGACAGTCACGATTCACGATGTAGCCAAAGCGGCAGGCGTTTCGGTAAGCACAGCCTCGCGAGTGCTTAATAATAAAGATGATGTATCGCCTGAAACCTATAAAAAAGTTCGGCAGGTGATCGACGACTTGAATTACACTGCTAGCTTGGCCGCCAAAAGTATGCGCAGCCGTACTACCAACGTCATTGGCTTATTGGTTCCTGAATTGATCGAAGTCTATTATCATGAAGTGATCAAAGGTGTTGGTGCAGCAATTGAAAATTCGGGCTACGATTTATTGATTTATACCAGCGGCAGCCCGACCCGCAACAAACGAGCCTCGTGGGAGCGTGAGCATGTGGCCTTATTGAGCAGTGGCTTAACCGATGGCTGTATTATCGTCTCGCCCTCAGCCCCAACCTTCCAAGAAAACGCCAAAATCGTGGTGATCGACCCGCATGGAGCAGGAGCCGAAGTGCCTTCCGTCGTGGCCACCAACCATGAAGGGGCCATTCAAGCCGTCGATTATTTGGTGAGCCTTGGCCATCGCCGAATTGGCTTTGTGCAAGGCCATCCCTCGGCGTGGAGTGCGCTGCAACGCTTCGAAGGCTACAAAGATGGTTTGGCAAAGGCCGGCATTAGCTTCGAAGCAGCCTTGGTGTGTGAAGGTGATTTTACCTCGGCCTGCGGCAAAAACGCTACCTATCGCCTGATGAACCAGCCCAATCCACCAACCGCAATCTTTGCCGCCAACGATCGCACAGCGATTGGCGTGCTTGAAGCAGCCAAGGAACTCAGCCTCAATGTGCCGCAAGATCTCTCGGTGATTGGCTTCGATAATATTCCTGAAACCATGCAAACCACGCCCCGTCTAACCACGATCGATCAATCGATTCGTGAAATGGGATCATTGGGAGTCCAGCTATTAATTGATATGTTACAAAATCGTGAATCAAGCCAATTATTGCACACCGTGCCAACCCGCTTGGTCATTCGCGATTCCTGTTGGATGCTTAAACAATAACAAGCGAGGCCGAATAGGCTTCGATCTCGCTTAAATGCGCTGCGATACAAACCTCCGCTTTACAGCATCTAGGCCAAATTTAGCCCACGACGGCGCAGTTGTTCGACCACCGCTGCTAGCAATTTCAGCGGTTGCAGCCCGCCAACAAACAATATTTCATCATCAAATAACGCTAGCGGGTAAGGCCATGCTTCCTCAGCAAAGTAGGTAATTCGCTCGGCATGCTGGTGCAGCACTACAGGATCATCGAGATCATAATAGATCACCTGAACTTGATCACCGACCAAGCGAGCTAATGAGAGTGCCACCGTATTTGCGACCTTCAACGAAGGCATGCGCGGGCCTCAGCCATAGCCACAGGTGGCATCACTTGAGCGCCCAAAAATTTCTAGCCGATACTTCATTCCGGTATGTTACACTCCTACAACAGAGCTTAAAGCATAGCATAAACCGATAATTAGCGCTTGGAGTGTAGTATGGAAGATCGTTCAGTCGAGTTGAGTGCCGCTGATTTAATTGATGAACTTTTTCATGTGCTGCGTGATGTTGCCACCGCATCACAGGGAATGCATTACGTCCTTTATTGTTCTTTGAATACCAATCCACTATCGCCGGATCAAGAGGCGATATTCAGCTTACTCAACTCGTATGACCGGAAATTAGCAGCCTATGCCGCATTCGTTGATCAATGGCGAAGGGCGCAAATAGCGGCTAAGAATAAGCTTGATTAAGCACCTTTTCCGTGAGAACAAAGCATCAAAATCAATCAGCAAGCACTACCATCAGCTCAATATGCTATGATTATCGGCAACCATTAGGTGGTATTGGTGGAGAATTCAGAATGTTGGCCGCCGATTTACTGAATATTTCAGCGCTCCGAGCTGAGGCCGGCCAGCGAGTAGTACAAGCGGGCGAGGCGTATTATCGAGCAGGTCAGGTTGAAATGCTTGACCTTGATCACGATCAGGCACTCTTTGCTGTCCATGGTAGCCAAGAAAACCCGTACACCGTCACAATTATCAGTGATCAACATTGGTTAATTTCTGATTGCACATGCCCTTATGCAGCCAAAGGCGTGATTTGTAAGCATGTCGTTGCAGCCGCGCTCTACCTCTATGATCAGCTTGTAGCGCATCCACCTAGTATTTGGCGCTCGATTTTTGCCAATATTCAACCGCCTACCCGCCGCCGTCAAAACAGCATGCTGTTGATATTTAGCTTGATAGAGCGCGGGGCTAGTTGGACACTCGTACCCTATACGTTCGCTGAGCGTGTGATTCCACAGCCAGTGATGCATGATCCTGTTGCGCTACACAAGCACTTAAATACCTCAGCTATGCTCAAACATGCCAAAATTCCCCATACCCAACTTCAGCCTCAGCAATTTCCCCATAGCCCAGAAGCAGCGTTAACCTTGGCAAACATGATCGTAGCTTTTTCGCAAAACTATTTCTATGGCATAACCCTTCAGTTGCCAATAATACTCAACGCCTTAGTTCAACTTTTGCCCGATGCCGCTATCTTTTGCGGCGATGATCTGCACCCATTTCAACGAACACTGCAAGTAGCCGTAAATCGTGGGCAAATTCAACTCCATGGCACTGCCACAACCGATGGAATGACGCTCACGCCAATGCTGCGCTTCGGCGAAACAAGCACCAACCTCGATACAGACGAGGTGAGGATTCTACTCTTTAATGCTGAATGGGCTATCTATCGCGATTGGCTCGTGCGCTATGATGATCCTGGTAATATACTTAGCTTATTTCGCCGCCATAACCATCTCAATATTCCGGCGGCTGACCACACTGAATTTATCGAGCAGTATCTCGTGCCGCTAGCGGAGCACACCGCACTTAGTGGCGATCTACCGCACCAAGAATTGGTTGTGGCAGATCCTCAGCCACGCTTGTATTTGAGCGACCATGAATCGACCTTGCGAGCTGAGTTACGTTTTGGCTATGCTGACCATGAATTGGTCTATGACCTCCAGTTGCCAGCAGAAACCATCCGCTATAGTCACGAGCATGCGACAATTCTGCGCATCCAGCGGCAACCAAGCATCGAGGAGCAATGCTGGGGTGAGTTGATGCGTCATGGGCTTAAACGTGGACAGCAACCAAGCGTTGCAACTTTGCGCAGTGGAACAACGAGCGCTACATTTTTGCTCAACCATGTGCCCAAACTAGCGGCCATGAATTTCACAATTTATGGAGAGGAATCATTGCTTGGTGCGCGAGTTAACCGTCACACGCCCAGCATCACCTTGCGGGTTTCATCGGGAATCGATTGGTTTGACCTTGAGGCCGTTGTCCGTTTTGGCGAAACCGAGCTTGAGCTGGCTGAGCTACGGCGGGCAATTCGCAAGCGTAAACGCTATGTAAAGTTGGCTGATGGAACACTTGGGGCAATTCCTGAGCTATGGCTAGAGCGCTATCGTCATCTCTTTACGCTTGGTGAAATGCATGCAGAAACGCTACGGTTTGCTCCGACACAAATTACCTTGTTGGATGGACTGCTACATAACACTGATCAGGTTGATCCGACCTTCAAACAGCGCCTCCAAGGCCTAAAAACTATCAATGGAATCGCACCACAGCCACTTCCCTCAGGCTTCGCTGGAGTGTTGCGTTCTTATCAAAAAGCGGGCTACGATTGGCTTCACTTCCTCTATAAGTATGGATTTGGCGGGTGCTTGGCCGATGATATGGGCACTGGCAAAACAATTCAGACACTCGCCTTTCTCCAGTCGTTGAAAGCTCGTGGTCAAGCGTCTGCTAGCAGTCTAATCGTCATGCCACGCTCATTAATCTTCAACTGGCAACGTGAAATCGCCCGCTGGACTCCCGATTTGCAAGTGCTGGTTCATACCGATCAAGGCCGACCTGACACCGTCGCAGCCTTTAGCGATTACGATCTCGTGCTTACAACCTATGGAACGCTGTTGCGCGATATCGATCTATTTGCTACCTATCAGTTTCACTGTCTTGTGCTCGATGAGGCCCAAGCGATTAAAAACCCATCCTCGCAAACTGCGCGAGCCGCCCGCGCCCTGCATGCCGACCATCGCCTTACGTTAACAGGTACGCCCGTTGAAAACTCAATCTTAGAGTTATGGTCACAGTTTGCCTTTCTCAACCCAAGCATGCTTGGCAGCCTTGAGCATTTTCGTAGCGAATTTGCCACCCCAATCGAGCGCGACGGCGATCAGCAAACGGCGCAGTTGCTCCGCCGAATGGTCAATCCCTTTATCCTGCGGCGCACCAAAGACCAAGTTGCCCCTGAATTGCCGCCCCGCAATGAACGGCTCATGTATTGTGATATGGAGCCAGCTCAACAAAAGCTCTATCAGCGTTATCGCGACCAATATCGCGCCATGTTGCTATCATTGATCGATGATCAAGGGATCAATGATAGTCGGATTAAAGTTCTGGAGGGTTTACTCCGACTCCGCCAGATTTGCAACCACCCACAACTAGTTGAAGCAACATTTCGAGGGCACTCCGCCAAATTTGATCAGTTACTGGAAACCCTTGAGGTTCTTCATGCCGAAGGTCACAAAGCCCTGATTTTCTCGCAATTCGTTCAGATGTTGACGCTGCTGTGGAAAGAACTTGATCGACGAAACCTGAGCTATGCCTATCTTGATGGTAAAACAAACAATCGAGCTGCGGTCGTGGATCGTTTCCAAACCGACCCACAAATTCATTTCTTCCTGATCAGCCTTAAAGCTGGCGGAGTTGGCCTGAATCTCACCGCAGCCGACTATGTAATTCACATCGACCCATGGTGGAACCCTGCCGTCGAACAGCAAGCAACGGATCGCACCCATCGGATCGGTCAAGATAAGCCTGTTTTTATCTATAAATTAATCGTGCGCAATAGTGTTGAAGAAAAGATTTTGCAACTGCAAGAACGGAAACGCGCCTTGGCAAACAATATCATTACCAGCGAACAAGGAATCGTCAAATCACTGACCCGCGAAGATGTGGTAGATCTCTTCTCCTAAATCACATACAGGTCTCAATCAGCATTCTTAGATCATTGGTCTATGAGTTCATTCGTTCCATAACTAAAGAATCCTTACAAGGGATTAAAACCGCCGTCGATACCATGTCACCAGCTCCTCTTCGGGTTCCATAACTAAAGAATCCTTACAAGGGATTAAAACGGGGTTATCAACGTAGTTGGGGTTGCTGAAGGGTTGGTTCCATAGATAAAGAATCTCTACAGCGGGCTTTCGCACGATGGCGGTGGTAGTGGAATGTGACTAGCGCTAGTATGGTTGTCCATCCTCTGGCTTTTGGTTCTCAACAAACCTAGTTATGAGGATGGACAAACCCTAATTAGGCTGTTTGAGCTAAAATCGCCTGTGCTTCAGCCACAGTCAATACTCGCCCATGGCCAGCTAATGGCCCGATTCCGGTCGAGAATAAACGCCCGCCATCGATCAAATTACCTAAATCCATGGCGGTTGCCCCCAATGCTTCAATCAATCCAATCACAACGCGCTTAGCCGCTTGATCGTTGCCCGCCACAAATAAGGCTTTGGGGGTTGGCGGCTCACTCAAATGGGCCAAATCAGCAAATGGCTGATGATTGAAGGCTTTAACGAAACGAGCTTGCGGCAATAATTCAGCCACAATTTCACTTGAGCCACGTCCATCTAAATCGTAAAAATCGCTTGGATTCGGTCCAAAACGGTTATTGATTACGTCAATAACAATCCCATTGTAATCAGCCAATGGCTCTAAGGCAGTGGGAATATGCTGCCAACGCACGACCAAGATGATCAGTTCGGTCTGTTGCAACGCGGCTGGTTCAACCGCCATAACCTGCGGGCCAAGTTGCTCAACCAGCATTTGCAGCGAGGCTGGGCCACGCGAGTTGGCTAGCAATACTTGATGCCCACGCTCAACCAACAATTCGCAAAACATTTGGCCAACCCGCCCAGCCCCTAAAACACCAATTAACATTGTTGCCTCCAGCCAAACACAATTACTGCAACAACTATAGCGTGGCCTGTAACACAATCGATCACCACATAGATGGAGTATGAGCCTGTCCATTGGCACAGGTTTGGTTTCAATAAGGAGTGGTCAGGGGGCTAGGGGACTAGGGATCAGAAGGCCATGCAGCGCAATACCTACAACCAAATCGCTCATTCCGCTAACCAAATATGCAACTTCGTGCGCTTCGTGGTTAAAACACGTTATTCGTATTCTTTACTGAAACTATTGTCCCAAAAAATATAGAGCTTAAAATCAACACTAACTGGGATTAATCTACCAATTCAAACATGCTATATTGAGCCATTCAACGATTTGAGGAGAAATTTAATGAGTAACCAACCCAATTACCAATCGCCAACGCCACCCAATAATCAACCAAATTATGCTCAGCCATACGACCCAAATCTCTATCAAGGCCAATATCCACCACAAACACTTTATGGCCAAAATCCCTATCAAGCTCAATATCAGCCGATCAATTATCCTTATCAGGTGCCCAATTCGATCCAAGCTAATGCAAAAATAGATCGACAGCGCTCCAATATTGCATTCGTTGTATGCATCGTGACGTTTATACTTGGAGGGGTTTTCTACAGTCGTAATCCACAGAACAGCGATGCAATCTTGTCTGGTTTTTTTTGGCTCTTTAGTAGCATTGCATGGGTCACTGCATGGTGTTTTTCAACCAAAAGCAAGGGCTATTCTGTATGGCTCGGTCTATTATCACTATTAGGATTATTAGGGATGTTGATATTAATGGTTATTCCAAATCGTAACAAGCTAAAATATTAAACCGTTGCGCTGCCTGAGTTTCAAGCAGCGCACTCATTTTCGTTAAATTTAGGCCTCTGCCGCAGCCAAGGCTGGATACAGTGGTTGCAAGGCGGGATAAATCGCGCGATAGGTTGCATACAACTCGGCATAGCGGGCTTGATCAGCACTCGGCTCAGTGGGATCACTCAAGCGCACGGTTGCCGCAACCGCTTGATCGACATCGCGATACCAGCCAGCCCCAACCGCTGCCAGCAATGCTGCGCCATAGGCCGCACCCTCGGTCGTACTCACGCCAACCAATGGCGCTCCTAGCACATCAGCCAAAATTTGCCGCCACAAGCGGTTGCGTGTGCCACCACCCGAAGCCCGAATCGCGCCAATGGTACCGATTCCAGCTTGGCTCATTAGTTCAAGGCTATCACGTAAACCAAAGGCCACGCCTTCGAGCACCGAGCGCGTAAGATGGGCCTGCGTATGCCGCACGGTTAGGCCAATAAAGCCACCGCGAGCTAAGGGATCAGGGTGCGGCGTGCGTTCGCCAGTCAGATAAGGCGCAAAAAATAAGCCAGCACTGCCAACTGCCACAGCTTCGGCAGGCTCCAGCAATTGGTCATAGCTCAGTTGTGGGGCGAAGGTATCGTGATACCAGCGCAAGCTGCCCGCCGCACTCAACATCACGCCCATCAAATGCCAACGCCCAGGCACAGCATGGCAAAAAGCATGCAAGCGGCCTTGTGGCTCGATAATTGGGCTAGCCGTCGCCCCAAAAACCACGCCCGATGTACCAAGGCTCAGGGCAATGCTACCAGCCGCAACCACACCTGTGCCAACCGCATTGGCCGCTTGATCACCGCCACCGCCAACCACTGGAATGCCCGCTACCAAGCCCAAAGCCGCTGCGGCCTCAGCATGCAATTGGCCTGTGATGGCTGGGCCTTCAAATAATTGCGGTAGCCATGCCAGATCGATCTCAAGGGCTTGAGCTACTTCCGCCGACCATTGACGACTGCGTACATCCAGCAAGAGCGTGCCAGCACTATCAGAGACATCGCTGGCAAATTCGCCAGTCAGACAATAGCGCACATAATCTTTGGGCAGCAGAATATGGGCAATTTGGGCATAAATTTCTGGCTCGTGCTGTTGAACCCACAAAATTTTCGGCGCAGTAAAGCCGGTTAATGCCCGATTACCCGTTAATTCGATCAGGCGTTGTTCACCTAGTCGCGCGGTAATTTGCTCGCACTGTTCAGCAGTCCGCTGATCGTTCCAAAGCAAGGCTGGACGCAACACCTCGCCCGCTTGATCAAGCAAAACTAAGCCATGCATCTGGCCAGCCAAGCCAATTGCCATAATCTCGTTGGCGGCCACACCTGCTTTTGCCAACACTTCTTGGGTACTTTCGCGGCAAGCCTGCCACCATAAATGCGGCGATTGCTCGCTCCATAATGGATGTGGCGTAGCATAATCGTAGCTCGCCTGGCCAATCGCCACCACCGTTCCTTGCTGATCGATCAACAGTGCCTTGGTTGCCGTCGTCGAAATATCATAACCAAGTACATATGCCATGATGGTGCTCCAATAAAATAAACCACGAAGAAACCAACCGAGGCAACTTCGTGGCCTTCGTGTTCTTCGTGGTTAAAAGCTTAACGAACACCCATCAATAATTCAAATGTCAATTGATCAAGCTTTTCGTAGCCCAAACCGCGTGCACCCAGCCCCGTCCGATCAAATTCATGCGCCTTGAGCGCGGCAACTCGTTCTGGCGAATAGCTACCAGCCAACGCCGCCACTGCTGGCTCAACTGTTTTCAATTCGGCCAACAAACCTTGAATTTCAGCATCAGCGTTGAAGCGGCGGGCTTTTTCGGCCAAAATCAGATAGCTGCGAATACAGCCACGGGCAAAATCTTTGACCCCTTGCAAATCTTCTGAGCGGTAGGCATGGGCATCGAAGTGGCGTGGGCCATCATAGCCAACATCTTCGAGCAACTTGACCAAGAAGAAATTTTGCTTGTAGTTATGCGCTGCAAAGCGGAAATCTTGATCATAGCGACCACTGGCTTGATCGTTGAGGTCGATGTGGAAAAGTTTGCCAGCATCAAGCGCTTGGGCCACAGCATGGGCAAAATTTAAGCCCGCCATGGTTTCGTGGGCTACTTCAGGGTTAACCCCAACCATTGCTGAATGATCGAGGGTTTCGATAAAGCCCAACATGGCTCCGGTGGTGGGCAAAAAGATGTCGCCGCGTGGTTCGTTGGGCTTCGCTTCCAAGGCAAAGCGATAGTTATAGCCTTGGGCCAAGCTATATTCACACAAAAAGTTGAGCGCCTCGCGAAACCACTTCAAGCCTTCAAGCGGATTTTTGGCGGCATCGCTTTCGCTGCCTTCGCGACCACCCCAAAATACATAGGTCGTGGCCCCAAATTCGGCTCCCAAATCCATCGCGGCCATGGTTTTTTGCAGCGCATAGGCGCGTACTGCTGGATCATTGCTGGTAAACGCGCCATCTTTAAAAGCTGGATGACTGAATAAGTTGGTAGTTGCCATTGGCACAACGAGACCGGTTTCAGCTAAAGCGCCACGAAAGGCCTTGATAATTGAGTCGCGTTCGCTGGGAGTTGCATCAATTGGAATTAAATCGTTATCGTGGAAGTTTACGCCCCAAGCGCCAACTTCTGCCAGTAAATGGACAATCTCAGGAGGACTCAGCGGCTTACGAACTGGCTCGCCAAAGGGATCACGGCCAACATTGCCGACCGTCCAAAGGCCAAACGTAAATTTGTGGGCAGGCTGTGCGTCGTACATAAATGGTACCTCCTTGTACTATGGAGTTGATCGTTCACTGATCAGATTTTCTGTAAGCGCTTGCAGAAAATTTACCAATATTTTCACATTTTTGGCGCTGATTTAGCCCAAAACGCTGGATTGAGGTTGTAATTCTGAGCAAAAATTGTGTAAACGCTTACAAAGCATAATCTAGATCAAGCAGTCTGGTTTGTCAAGTAAAACGACCAGAGTTCCCTCACCCCTAGCCCTCTCCCACTGCGGCGGGCGAGGGGAGTTCCAATGCTCATGATGGGATGGCTCCCCCACGCCTGCTGGGCATGCCAATCGGTAGTGAATCCTAGGTCGCTTTTGCTGCTTTTGGCTTGGCGTTTGCGGCTATAATAAAGGTTGAACGACAACCTGTAGGGATTGCATGTGAAAGTCTTATACATCGCCAGCGGCATCCGCGTGCCTGGTGCATTTGGTGGCGCAATTCATACAACCGAAGTTGCCCAAGGCTTGGCTCAACTGGGCGTGGAAATGCATGTGATAACACGACCAGCCCAAGGCCAACGCCGCAAGCCATGGCAACTGCCCAAGCGCCAAACCGGAGCAATTACTTGGTACGAAGCTGATTTGCCAAAGCCTTTGAGTTTGCTTGGCTATTCAGCAATTGCACGGTTGGTACGCGAATTGCGGCCCGATGCGGTAATGGAACGCTACTATAATTTTGCTGGAGCAGGCATCTTGGCTGCGGCTCGCCAAGGCATTCCGACGTTGTTAGAAGTCAATGCCTTGATCGTTGATCCGCCCCAAGTACGCAAGCGCCAACTAGATGATAGCTTGGCGTGGCTATTGCCTGGCAAGCATGGCCCGATGCGGCGCTGGGCCGCTTGGCAATGCCGGCATAGCACCAAAATTGTCACGCCCTTGCACACAACCGTGCCACCCGAAATTGAATGCAGTCGAATCGTCGAATTACCTTGGGGCGCGAATGTTCAGGCATTTAGCCCACAAACTCAAGCACCAATCCAACCAGTGTTTGTCTTTCTTGGTTCGTTTCGCCATTGGCATGGGGTGACCGATTTTATTCGCGCAGCGATTCGTTTGATTCAGCAAGGCAGCCCGGCCCGATTTTTATTAATTGGTAGTGGCCCAGAACAAGCTGAAGCTCAACGGTTGGCAGCACCGTATGCCGAACGTTTTGAATGGGCAGGGGCAGTAGCTCACGAACGCGTACCAGCCTTGTTAGCGCAGGCTAGCGTTGGGGTTGCACCGTTCAATCCAGCTCGTCACCCAGCTTTACAAGCGGCAGGCTTCTTTTGGTCGCCACTGAAAATTTACGAATACATGGCGGCTGGCTTGCCCGTAGTAACAGCTAATATTCCGCCGCTCGATACAATTATTCGGCCACAGCAAGAAGGTGGGTTATTTGAAGCTGGCAATATCAACGACCTTGCTCGCGTCATGCAGGCAGTTGCCAACGACCCGCAACGCCAACAATGGGGCTTGAATGCTCGCCAACGCGTGGTCGAGTATTATTCGTGGGAGCGCCATTGCCAAGCCTTATATCAATTATTGCAAACCATGATTAAGGAGCAGCCATGAAACCGCTGCATGTGCTGTTACCAACCGACGTATTTCCACCACGCACCGGTGGCGCAGGCTGGAGTAGTCATGCCTTGGCGTTGGCGTTGCTCGAACGCGGCCATCAGGTGACGGCATTGGTTCCCAAGGCTGGAGTGCGTGGGCTGCATCGGCGGGTTGAAGCAGGTGTTCCGGTGGTTGAGGTCGGCTATCAACCTGCTCGTTTGCCGTTTGTGGCCAATTGGTCGCGCTTTGAACTGTTCTGGCCCCAATTTGCCCAAGCAATTGTCAAGACGATCGGCAAGCAGCGCGAACACGTAATCATTCATGGACAGCACGTCCAAGGGATTGGTGCAGCCGTCTTGGCGGGGCAACAGCTGAACATTCCGGTTGTGGCAACCGTGCGTGATCATTGGCCAAATCATTATTTTGGCACAAATTTACATGGCGATCAATTCCCGCTTGAAGATTTTGATTGGGCGGCGGCGGCCACCGATTTGGTTGCCCGCCGCAAACCATTACTTGGGATACTTTCGCTCTTGGCCTTACCCTATGTCCAAGCGCATATGCAACGGCGACGACAATTGTTACAAGCCTGTGATGCGGTTATTTCGCTGAGTAGCTATATCACCCAACGGCTTAGCAGCGTAGTTGCACCCGCCAAATTATGGCCAATTCCCAACATGGTCAATGTAGCAGCGATAAGCAAAGTGCTAGCAACGCCTGCGCAAACGACCATTAATCAGCCATATATCTTGTTTACTGGCAAATTGGCTCGCAACAAAGGAGCCTATTTACTACCCGAAATTATGGCTAGTTTTCGGGCAGCTGGTGGTGAGGCAACCCTCGTCATCGCTGGCGGCAAGAATTCAGAGCTGGTTGCAGCAATTCAAGCTCAAGGCATTGAGGTGCTAGCCCTCGATTGGGTTGAGCACGATGAGGTTTTGCGCTTGATGGCGGGGGCCAAGCTCTTAATTTTCCCCTCAACGTGGGGCGAACCACTCAGTCGGGTTTTGCTTGAAGCTTGTGCTGTGGGCATGCCGATTGTGGCAATGGCAACGGGCGGCACACCGGATCTAATTCAGCATGGCCTGAATGGCTATCTGGCTCGCTCAGCCAAGCAACTAGGTGTATTGGCGGCAGAATTGCTGCACAACCCGCAACGAGCCGAGCAATTGGGCCAAGTTGCCTATCAAACCGCCCAAACCCGTTTAGCTAGCACAGTGGTTGCTGAGCAAGTGGAACAACTCTATTGGACACTACTTACCCAACAACCACAGCGTGCGCTGACTGGGTATGATTAAGTTACTGTGTAGGATAGGAGAAAAGGCGTATGCGTCGATTGGTTTCTTGGTTGCTGCTGTCAGGCATGCTCGTAGGATGTAGTGCAACACCAGCAACAGTTGATATCACCGTTACACCAAATTTACGTCAACAAACTGCAACGGCTTTTGCTTTAGTAAACCAAGGGCTGCAACGCCGCACTGCTACCCCAACCGCAACCACTGAGCCAGGTGCATCAACGCCAACCAGCGCAGGCAATCGTGAGCCAACGCCAACGGTGAATCTTGGCCCAATTACGGTTACGCCTTTGCCAAGCCCAACACCCTTGGAAAGCCCAACGCCAACCGAGACTCCCTTGCCAACTGAAACGCCAACGCCGGAACCAACCGCCACACCCGCCCCACCAAGTGCGAGTAGTGGATTAATCTTCTTTGAGCGAGCAGGCGCATTGTGGAGCTACAATGTTAAAGCCAAAACCGAGCAATTGATTGCTGAACAGGGCGAATTGGCGCGAGTTTCACCAAATGGCACCAAAATCGCCTATTTGGATAATCGTACCTTGTTTGTGGCTGATCGCGATGGTGAAAATCGCCAAGCCTTGACCCAAAATGTCAACGAAGCACCACGTTGGTCTCCTGATAGCACGGCCTTGGCGGTGGTCAGTGGCAGCCCTGATAATCGCTATCCTTTGGCATGTGCCAACGATAGCCAATTGATCGTGGTCGATTTGAATAGCAACAGCAGTACGACGCTGGCCCAAGGCTGCCAACCAGCATGGTCGCCTGATGGCAAGCGCTTGGCCTATGTTTCACCAACCATTGGCGATATCAACGAAGGCTTTAATACGGTTGGCCTGATTGGTCGCCAAGGTCAAAACGGCTGGACTCCGGTTAGTGCTCCGGTGCAAAACGCCGCCTTCCCTGATCCACGGCGCATTTTCTATGCACCGTTCTGGAACCGCGATGGCAGTGCCTTATATAGCTTTGGCTTTATTGGCTATCGCGTGCTGATCGATTTCAGTACGATTGAGCAAATTGATCCAATTAATGGTGGTACAAAGCCAATTGGCTTGGCCTTGGATGTACAAAGTGCTAGCGTGCGACCAACCTTGCGTGGCGATGGCGCTGCCTACATCTCATTGGGGGCTAAGGGTAGCCCAATGTTAAATCTCGTGCGCACTGGCAATCAACCACAAATTGTTAATTATGTTGATATTCCGATTGAAGTTTCGGCGCTGGTTGACCCTGGCACGGAGTTTGTTTCGCAGGCTACTTGGGCACCTGCAGGCGAGATTCTGGCACTCGTGGTTTGCGCTAATGATGGTTTCGCTTGTACGCCTGGCGGAAGTGGCACCATTCAGCTCTACGACCCTAAAACCCAACTGAGCACCCCACTGATTCAAAATGTCGATGCTGAAGGCAGTATCGATTGGGGACGCTAAGCATGAGGGTCTAAGGGGCTAGTTGTCAGAGATCAGCAATAAAATAACCAGATTAACCACGAAGCAGCCGAAGCCCACAATGTTGACTGGCAAGAGGCTATCGGGGGATTAAGCACATAGATCGCTCCGATAGCCTTCAGCTCATAGCCAATAGCCTACTCTTTAAATGGATAATCCTGCCAGAGCTTGCTCAAAATGATGATTGCACAAGCAGCAATGCTCAGCCAAACAAAATGCACATAGCCAAGCAGGTAGGTAGCAAGCGGCGCGGCCCCAATCATCACCAGCGCCGCCCAACTGCTCCGCTTCAAGCCAAGCGCAAAAAACGCCCCCACGGCTAATAATGGGAGCGCCAAGATTGGCGTAAGCATGCTAATTACGCCCAAACCTGTTGCTAAACCCTGACCGCCAACACTTAAAAGCCAGTGTCGCCAATGTTGCCAAGGCGTTTTCAAACTACGCAAGAGCAAATAGGGCGAGTAGCAATGGCCCAAAACTGCCATAACCCCAACCAAGCCAACTGGCCATTGTTCTGCCAACATGGAATCGGCTACGAGCATGGGAATGATCGCCTTGAGTGCATCGAGCACCAACACTAACACACCCGCCCAAGCGCCCGCTACCCGCAACGAGTTGCGTGCCCCCACATTGCCCGAGCCAGTTGAACGCACATCTTGGCCACTTAACAGCCGCACCACAGGCACGGCGAAGGGAATTCCACCAATTAAATATCCCAATAAGCTCAATAATCCAATCAGCATGACAAACCCTCTAGACCCGAATCGTTAATGCGGCTGGCTGAATTGTGATTGTAATCTCGTGCAAGCTCGCACTAAAAACCTCACCATCAACATGCACTGGCACGCCACGTTCACTATACAGCTTAAAGGTACGGGTTTTAAGCATTGTCACACTTGGCAGGTTGGTATGGCTTCCTTGGCGTACACGGCTCGAATCGCGGACCATCGACCAGCGCGATTGTTCGCCAGTCAGGCAAACATCAAGCATCCCATCGTCAATCTGCGATTCAGGCGTAATCCAAAAGCCACCACCATGATAACCACCATTCCCAACCGTTGCCATATTAATCCGTTTTTGCAGCGTCAGATCATCAGTTTCAATCAGCAAATCGCGGGCTTGATAGTGCAAAATAGATTTGAGCACGGCAATCATATAAACCAAACCACCTTTGATCCGTTTGAGTTTTTGAGCCTCAATCGCCACATTTGCATCCAACCCAATCCCAACCCCATTGATAAACCAATGCTGATTGATTATGCCAAGGTCGATTTGGCGTAGCCGATTGGCCGCGATCGCACGAATGGCTTCGACCGTGTTATTGGTTGGCAATTTGAGCATTTTGACAAAATCGTTGCCAGTGCCAAGCGGAATAAAACTCAACGGCATAGACGAGCCAGCCATGCCATTGACGATTTCATTAATCGTGCCATCACCACCTGCCACAATAATCCCATCCCAATTGCCTTCAGCGACACATTGTTGGGCCAAATGGGTGGCATGCCCAACCTGGGTCGTTTGCAATAAGGTCGCCTCAAGCCCAAAATGCTCAAGCATCGCCAGAATGTGGGGAGCTTGTCGAGCTGCTCGTTGGCGATTGGAATGGGGATTCAAAATGACTGCTAGGCGCAGTTTGGTCATGGCAATGCTCCTCGTACTTGCTGGGTGCTAAGCGCATTATAGCAGGCGAGTTTTGAATATGGGCAAGCAACCTTCCGAAAAGACCTTAACAAACCTGTAATACTTTGGCGAATGAGGTGTAGTTTAAGTGTGTCAGATACGTGAGGCAAATGATGATTAGGATTCAACAACCAACACTTGATTCACCTACCAACCAGATTGATTTTGCAGAACTCTATACCCAGCAGTATGCGTCAATCTATCGCTACATTGCCTATCGCGTGCGCGACCCTGCCAGCACCGACGATTTAGTTGCCCATACCTTTGAGCGAGCCATGACCCGCATTGAAACCTATCGGGCCGAGCGTGGCAGCCCTGGAGCATGGATTTTTGGCATTGCCCGCCATTGTGTTGACAGTTATTTTCAGCGGCAACGGCGACAACGCTGGCTCTCATTGGATTTTATTCGTGAGCACGTTGCTGATAATACCGACCCGATTGCCGACACCTTACGCAGCGAAACCAATCAACAGCTGTATCAGGCACTCAAGAAACTCAAAGCCCATGAGCGCGATGTAATTGCCCTGAAATTCGGGGCTGGCTTAAACAATCGCCAAATTGCCGAAATTACTGGTCATAGCGAAAGTAATGTAGGAGTGATGCTCTATCGCAGCCTCCAACGCCTTCGTCAATGGCTGCCAAATAGAGGATACGAACAATGATCGAGCAGCAAATCCAGCAATTTAATGCTGATGTTGACCACTTACTTGAGACTGGTCAACTACCATCGTCCGCCGATCCGGATCATCAAGCCTTATTACATCTGGCTCAACAGTTGGCACAATTGCGTTTGCAACCAAGCAGCATCCAACAGGCAGCTACTGCCCAACGGCTTCAACAGCCCAGCATTCGCAAACAGTATTCTGGAGGTTTTATGTTGAAATCAAAAATGCGTATGGCCTTAGCCGTCGTTATGGCCTTAGTTATCGCAACGATCGCAGTGCCACCATTGCGCAGCTATGCCAACCAAATTTTGCGCCAAATTGGCTGGTTGAGTGTCACCAATGAGCCAACCAAAGCTGAACAATTGCTCACCGCAACCGAGGTACCACCAATCCCAGATCAACCAACCGCTACGCCACCGGTGCTCAGCGATGCCAGCCCGTTCAATCTAACCTATTTGCCCGCAGGCTATGTTGCCAAACCAAGCTACAGCGGTCGTTACTATGCCAACGACAGCACGCCCGACTCGATCTATATCTCAGTGCGCAGCATTGAAGAAGGCAGCAGCCTCGGGGTTGGGGCAGCCAGCACCACGCCTATCACAGTGCGTAATACCCAAGGCTTGTATATCGAGCAAGCACCGTTATACATCAAAGCCAAAGAAGGCAAGATGTATCAAGAAGATCTTGAAACAGTCGCGGTTAACTTGGTGCTCTGGGAAGAAAATGGTCAAATCATCATCATTGAAAGCTATGTACTCGATCAAACAACCCTCATCCAAATTGCCGAAGGCTTAGAAGTTAACTAATCCAACAAAGCCGCCGTAGCCTGAATCAATGCTTCAAGCACTTGCAACGCTTGATCGATTGATTCAGGTTGCGGCTGAAGCAGGCTGAATAGTTGGGTAACTCGTTGTTCAAAGTTGGCTGGCACATGGCGAAACCCACTTGCCAGTGCCACCGCGCCTTTTTCGTTCATCCAATAGTGCTGATTGAGCGCAAAGATCGTTTGGGTCAATACCATCACTGCGCGAAAGCAACACCCTGTGATGTAGGCCAAATCACCACGGCGTAGCGCCTTGCGTGCATTCGCCAAGGCAAAATCAGCCTCCCAAAAACGCCCTAAAAATGCCTGCTGCAAAGCTGGCGGATAGCTTGCAAGCTGTTGTTTGAGGCTAGCCACGCTTGCCTGCGGATCGTACAAGGGCTGGCACAGCGCAACTTCGGCTGCATAGATCGATGAAACAAAGCCATGCGGGTGGCCTGGCTGATAATCAATTGTCACTTCGCCAGCCAAACACGCAGCGACTACGTGTTCAACCTTGTTCAAATCGCGATACAGCCAATCGACTGGCATGGCATGAATCGTCAGCCAACCACCACCGTTGATCCACGGCCCCCAACCACCAAGTTCAGTTACTAGCTGCTGGCGTTGCAAATCATCGAGGGCTTGGGCATGATGTTGTAAGGCAGCAATATCCAAATCGCGGCGATAATACATCCCAATATCAATATCCGAACCCGTATGATGATTGCCACGTGCCCGCGAACCACCAAGCACCAAAGCCTCAACGCCAGCGACCGTGCGCAAACGTTCTACGACCATATTGATAATGTCTGAGGGCATAAACGACCTACTTTTTACGCTGTTAGATCACAAAAGTCGGATCAAAAAGCAATCAACCCATCGATTGGCAGGCTAGCCAACGGATGGGCTGATAAAACAAGTCCAGTGTTATGGGGAAAGTGGCACGGACGGCGGGACTCGAACCCACGACCGTCGGTTTAGAAGACCGATGCTCTATCCAACTGAGCTACGCCCGCTAGTAATTGAAGGGTCATGCGGTGTGCATGACCCCTAGAGTATAGCATATTCTGTGAGCTTGGTGGGCAAGGTTAAGCCTTAATCAACCATGATGGTTTGTAATCGTCATAGCCCTTCAATTCATAGCATTGAATCGGTGGACATGCATTCAGTTTCCGGCCAAAGCATAGCGCCAACGCTGCCGGAATTGCCGCAAAGCAATGCACAACATCCGCTTGCGATGCTAGCAGCTCACTCCGAAACAGCTGAGCTACCGCACTGGCTCGCTTGCTATGCTCAATGCCTTCGCGGGTATAAAGCGTGCGTTGTTTCACACGATCGGTCAAATGCTGCGCAAGATAACGCTCAATCGGCAATTGGACTTTTGCTGCTGGCTGGGTAATCGCCCATTCCATGCTCACATCAGGTCCATGATTGAGTTCAGTTGCCTTCGGCGTAATGCCATGAGCCGTAGCTTGATCGTTACAATCCCACCAAGTTAGGACATTATTGAAGCTATTAGCTACCCACATTTGGGCTGGCCCAGCAACTCGCTCATTAATCACCGCACCAATCAACATTGCAGCTGTTAAATGCACCTGCGGCAGAATCAGCAAACGCTTCACCGCTTGCTCAACAATCACATTCTTAACATCAAGCATTGCTTGCTGAATTGCGGGCCAAGCCGCAGGATTGATCGTATAATCTTTCGTCCAATCGCTCCAATCAAGTGCAAGATGTGTTCCTGCAGCAGGTGCAGGGTTTTGGGAAACTGCCAGTAGGCTCAACCACGAAGGATTAGTTTGACGGATAAAGCGCCGAAATATGCTTTTGAGTAATTGTTGGGCGATACCGATTGGGTTATGTTGGTCGAGCTGCCAGCTTTGTTGTAGTTGCTCAAATGGGAGGTGCTTAAAGGTTTCTGATTCATAGACTTCGGCGATTTCGACCCCATCACAAATAAGCCACCATGGGATTTCGCGGTGTTGTTGAAGGTATTGAATAGCAACGCCAAGCGGTTGATTAACCATGACCTTCAACGAATCAATATAGAGTATCACCCCTTGACTTGCAGCGATTGACTCACGAATCTCACTCGGCGCTTGGCTAGGATCGCGCTCGGTCAATAGCCCACGAATCCGGCATTCACGCGCCAGATCAGCACGGGCAAGTTTGCTACTTGGCGCAAGCCATACACTCAGCGGGCGACTTTCAGGATGATAGATCGGCTCGAATTCGTTCACAAAACCTCCTACTTCAGTTTGCGCACCATGGGCGACCAAACACGATAGCCATTGGCAATAATGCTGGCCTGCACTGTGGCAGCATTAATCTGGGCAGTATTGATAATAACGCGGCGCTCGTTGGTGCTGACCGTTGCACGAAAGCTAATCACCGCACTCTGCGAATTGGGAATTGTGCCGCTCCACTGAACACTATTGTTGCTAATGGCTGGGGCCGCCAAATTGCTTGGGTTAATCGTGGCGCTCGCCGGAACAATTGTTAGGCCATCAGGCAGTTGATCATTCATGGTTTGTGGGCTGCCTGTGCCAACCACTGTAATCGCATAGCGCAATTGTTGGCCTTGATCAACGCCCCCAAATTCGGCCAATTTGCTTGGTTGCGGGGCAGCACTAGCGATAACCGCTGCCGAATCAGGGTTGAGTTGCAAGCTCGAGCTATCCATAGCTTCAAAATGATCACCGCGAATTTGGTCGAAACTACTCACCAAATTATCGTCATCCCAATTGGGATTCGGTGCGCCAGAAATATACCAATCTGAACCATTATCGGCCACAATGATGCCATAGCGCTGCATTGCCCGCAAAATAACTTGCATCTCGCTGGAAAACCCCGAAATATCAAACGATGCCTTGAGCCGAAAGCGCATACCCATTGGTGGCACATTTTGGTCGGTAATTGATGACGCAAAATGCCGCGCTGGCCAGACATAGGCCCGTTGTGAACGCTGAATCGTAAAGCGAATTGCATGGTTGATCTCGCCTGCTTGCACCTCTTCGTAGCGCACTAAGCCAGGCAAGATTGGCAAACCTGCTGCATCAGCGGAAGTCCAGGTATCAGGTCGTAAGCTATTCGAGCGTAAATCAAAGATTGCTCCGTTACTGGCATTCCAAGTTGTATCGTTAATTTTGGTGGCATTGTACAGCTCATACAGCTTACATTCACCTTCACGCACCACCAACACATGATGGTCGCTACCATGCTCACGTGGCGCATTCGGTGGCACTGGGTATTGGCCTGAGCCAGTGGTGGGGTCACTCTCATGCGGATAATCGACAAAATTAACGGTCACAGTTGGTTGGTTAGCGGGCACAACCACATAGGGAATCCCAATATCACCACCATTCCATTGGGCCGCGCCAAAATCAGGGTGCAAGGTTTCGCTGCCGCCAATGCTGGCAATATATTGGCTCGAACGAGGGTGGACAGGCAAGGTGTCGATTGGGGTATTCCAAATGTTATCAAGTGGAAAAACCGGGCATTGACCAATGGTAGGTGAGTTTTGCGGGCTGGGAGGAAAATTGGCTGGATTATGAGGAGTACTTTTGGCAATTGGGGCGCTAGGCCATTGCGAGCTACACGCGGCCATCAACAAGACAACAATAGCAAAAACGATCATACGACGCATCAAGGCCTCCTTTGGTTTGCTGCGGATAATCAGGGAGCGCTATTGGCAGTCTACCACAGCCTTTTTGCCTTGTCGCTAGTTAAGTACTTGGCTCGCTCATTGGCCGAATCAGCAGTTTATTGACAAATTCGGCCATTTCATCGGGCGTATATTGGGTGCCACGTTCAAACCACCAACGCATCAACGACATCATGCTCGCCACAAAATGATAAGAAACTAGATCGGTCGGCAAACCACGCCCAGCAAACGAGCGCTCACCCTCAGAAATACCAAATTCGATCATGGGGCCAAGCAATTGTTCGGCAATCGGGCTGCGTAACAACACCCGCAAAACATCACGATATTGGCTGGCAAAGCGAAAGGCATTCAAGGTATTTTGTTCAGCGGCGACCGTCGAATCGGGTGGAATCAAAAACTGTTGACCTTCGATCAACATTTCACCCACAACTGCATATAATAGCGCCTCTTTATCAGGATAATGACGATAAAAGGTCTTATTGCCAACATTAGCGCGTTGGATGATTGCTCGCACGGTCACCGCTTCGTAGCCTTGCTCAATAATTAATTCTATAAAGGCTTGACGCAACGCCTTCAAGGTGCGCTGAATTCGGATGTCTTCTTGCTGCATGGCACATTCTCGTTAACTGAAATGGTTGGCTTTGCCCCTCGTTCACTCAGCAGGAGTGGGGTGGGTCAGCGTTCAAGGGTAGGCCAACCATGTAAATCAAACTACTATCTAGCTATATAACACACAATGTGTCATAATTATAGCTAGTATACCATAACTCGACTGTGCCAATCCAATCGGGGTTGGGTTAAGATTTTCGCTGCTTGCTAAATTCTTTGCGAAACTTCTGGACTTTGGGCGAGACGACCGCCATACAATAGGGTTGGAAGGGATTGTGGGCAAAATATTCTTGGTGATAATCTTCGGCTTCATAGTAATTGTTAATTGGTGTTACTTCGGTCACAATTGGGTCGGGCCACTGACCGCTGGCATTTAATGCCGCAATCGTTTGCTCAGCCACGGCTTTTTGCTCAGCATCGTGATAAAAGATCGCCGAGCGATATTGTGGCCCAACATCGTAGCCTTGCCGATTCAGCGTGGTTGGATCGTGGATGGTGAAAAAGACATCCAAAATTTGGCTGAAATTGATCACGCTGGGATCATAGGTTAAGCGCACAACTTCGGCATGCCCAGTTTTTTTGCCGCAAATTTCTTCGTAGGTTGGGTTGGCAACATGGCCACCAGCATAGCCCGATTCAACCCTGATGATTCCTTGTAGATCATCAAAAACCGCTTCTAAGCACCAAAAACAGCCACCACCGAGGGTCGCCAAAGCATATTGTTGAGTCATTTAGTTAACTATCCTTGATTGCTATCGTTGCTAGCTAGAGAGCTAGGCAAATTAAAATTGACCATTAGAATGGGCTAAATCGCCCGTTGAACTCATCCGTTATTAAGTATACTCCAAATCTTGACTAAATTACGATAGAATAATTCTTGACTTTGTTTATCAAGTATGTTATATTCCTCACAGCTTAAAAAACTAAACCCGTTGCACTCATCCAGAGGGGCGGAGGGATCGGCCCGACGAAGCCCCAGCAACCATCCTTAACCTGATCAGTTAAGTTTAAGGTGCTAATTCCGACAGTGATGTCTGACAGATGAGCAGTAGCCCGTGACAGTCATGCCACGATCTCTACTCCTCGTCTGCCCAATATACAGATGAGGTTTTTTTATGGTCATGCACGCAACCCTGCCAAGCCGCGAGGCTCTGACAGCACTCGATACTCAATTAACGAGCCAAACTCCTCAAGCAATTGTGCGTTGGGCGATCGATCACTATTTTCCCAATCTAGCCCTGACGTGTTCGTTTGGCGGTTCATCTGGCATGGTGTTGCTCGATATTGCGCTCAAACTTGAGCCAAATTTGCCAGTGCTGGTGCTCGACACAGGCTTGCTGTTCAGCGAAACCTACGCCTTGGTTGAGCAAATTGAAAAGCATTATGGTATTACAGTGCAATATTCACGCCCACGCCAAACTGTGGCTGAACAAGCCGCTACCCACGGCCCCGAACTTTGGGGCACGAACCCCGATTTGTGCTGCAAACTACGCAAGGTTGAGCCGCTCAAAGATGTGCTGGCTCCCTACGATGCTTGGTTAACCGCGCTGCGTCGCGACCAAAGCAGCACGCGGGCAAATACTCCAGTGGTTTCTTGGAATGAAAAACATCAACTGGTTAAAATTTGCCCCTTAGCCTTGTGGACTGAGCGCGATATTTGGCGCTACATCCATGCCAATGGTGTGCCCTATAACCCATTGCTCGATCAAGGCTACACCAGCCTCGGATGTCACACTTGTACAAGCCACCCGGTGAACGGTGACCCACGCAGCGGACGCTGGGCTGGCTTTAACAAAACCGAGTGTGGACTCCATATCTAAAATTCCATTTGTTCGTTATGTTATGTGTAATCAATGTTGATTAGCATAAAGGTGCCACTTTATGCTAGCTGCTATTCTATGTTCGAGGGTGTGCTTCAATGGCTGTTTCATCATTAATCTTGCCTCACGGCGGTACGTTGGTCAATCGGATTCCTAGCGGCCTTTTACGCGAAAATTTGTTGCAATCGGCCCAAGATTTGCCACGAATTGTGCTCGACGAGCCGCATCGCGCCGATCTCTTGATGATTGGGATTGGTTCGTATAGCCCCTTAACTGGTTTCTTGAATCGCCACGATTATAAGGCGGTCGTCGAAACGATGCACCTCAAAAATGGCTTGCCCTGGTCGATTCCGATTACCTTGCCAATTACCGAAGATCAAGCCTACGATTTGGTGCTCGATCAGCCGGTTGCATTAACTGATGAACAAGGCACGATTTTGGCGGTGCTCGAAGTTGAAGATATTTTCCCAGTTGATGTTGAACACGAAGCACAACACGTGTATCGCACAACCGATGGCGCTCACCCAGGCGTGGCCCGGTTGTATGCTGCGCCACGCTGGCGAGTTGGCGGGGCGATTTGGTTGTTGCAAGTTGAGCAAGGGGCATTCCCACACTTGCCACGCACCCCTCAAGAAGTACGTCAATCGATCAGCGATGCTGGCTGGCGCACGGTCGTAGGCTTTCAAACCCGCAACCCAGTTCACCGCGCTCACGAATATATTCAAAAATGCGCCTTGGAAGTCGTCGATGGCTTGTTGTTGCACCCATTAGTTGGCACAACCAAAAGCGATGATGTGCCAGCGCCAGCTCGCGTGCGTTCCTACGAGCGCTTGCTGCGTGAATACTACCCCGCCAACCGCGTATTGCTGGGCGTTTTCCCTGCGCCAATGCGCTATGCTGGCCCACGCGAAGCGATTTTCCATGCCTTGAATCGCAAAAACTATGGCTGCACCCACTTCATTGTTGGCCGCGACCACGCTGGGGTTGGCAGTTACTATGGCACTTATGATGCCCAATATATTTTCAACGAATTTGATCCAACAGCTTTGGGCATTACGCCGTTGTTCTTTGAACATACCTTCTACTGCCAACGTTGTGGCGCGATGGCCTCGGCCAAAACCTGCCCACACTCCCACGAACACCACGTTATTTTGAGTGGCACTGCCGTGCGGGCGCTCTTGTCACGCGGCGAATTACCACCACCTGAGTTCAGCCGCCGCGAGGTTATCGAAGAGTTGATCGCTGCGTGAATTGAGTTAAAAGAACATAGGACATAGAACATCCCTCACCCCCTAGCCCCCTCTCCCACCCAGCAGGCGAGGGGGAACCGCTCCGACAGCACTCCCTTCTCCCGCCGCAGTGGGAGAGGGATTGGGGGTGAGGGAAACCAAAGTATTAGCAATCACCCTTCCCAATAAAGGATTTTCTATGAGTCAGGGATATATTATCTGGTTTACTGGTTTATCAGGCGCAGGCAAATCGACGATAGCGGCGGCTTTGGCTGAAGTGCTGCGCGAACGCGAGCAACGGGTCGAGGTGCTTGATGGCGATGTGGTACGCACCCATTTGAGCAAAGGTTTGGGCTTCTCGAAGGAAGATCGCGATACCAACGTGCGGCGCATCGGCTGGGTTTGTGATTTGGTTTCGCGCCATGGCGGAGTGGCAATTGCCGCCGCTATCTCGCCCTATCGCCAAACCCGCGAGGAAATTCGCGGCAGCACCGCTCGTTTTGTCGAAGTCTATATCGATTGCCCATTGGAAGTTTGTATCGACCGCGATGTCAAGGGCTTGTATGCCAAAGCCTTAGCTGGCGAGATTCCTCATTTCACTGGGGTTTCCGACCCATATGAACCACCAACCAATCCTGAGGTGGTGATTCCAAGCCACGCTGAATCGCTCGATGCTAGCGTTGCCCGCATTGTCAACACATTGGAAGAACTCGGCTATCTACCGACGGTTGCCGCCGTCGAGGAGGGCGCATGACTGCTACAACCCCAAAACTAAACCCTGTCGAACTGCAAAAGCTGGAAAAAGATGGCTTAGCGGTGCTTGAAGATATTTATCGCTACGCCCAAAGTGGCGATATCAATGAAGTTACCGAAAGTGATATGAACCGTTTCAAATGGTATGGTTTGTATCACGATAAGCCCAAAGATGGCTTTTTCATGTTGCGGGTGCGCTTGCCTGGCGGGATTATGACTGCCGATCAAGCTGATGCAATTGTGCACTTGGCTGAAACCGTCGCCCCTGGTCGGGTTGAAATTACCACTCGCCAAACCTTCCAGTTGCATACAATTGCGCTGCGCGATATTCCAACCGTATTTGAAACTTTGGAAAGCGTTGGGCTTTCGTCGATTGAGGCTTGTGGTGATGTGCCACGCAACGTTGTGAGTAGCCCAGTTGCTGGGATTGCCGCCGACGAATGGATCGATCCACGGCCATTCTTCAAGGCACTCGATGAGCACTTTGCCTATAACACCGATTACTCAAACTTGCCCCGCAAGTATAAAGTTTCGGTCGCTGGCGGCGGGCTTGACGCGACCCAAGCACCAATCAATGATCTTTCGTTCACTCCTGGCCGCAAGGAAATTGATGGCGAGATTGTGCTGGGCTACAACGTTTGGGTTGGGGGCGGGCTTTCGCACGAGCCACATCTAGCTCAAAACATTGATGTGTTTGTGCCAGCCGATCTCGATGCAGTGGTTGAAATTGCTCGTGCCATCACCTTGGTCTATCGCGATTTTGGCTACCGCGAAAAGCGTAACCATGCCCGGCTAAAATATCTGATCGCCGATTGGGGTGCAGAGCGTTTCCGCGAAGAAGTTGTGAACTACCTTGGCCATCCCTTGGAACGAGCGGCAACCGATGTGCCACCAGCAGTTTACAGTGGCGATGTCGTTGGAGTATTTCGCCAAAAGCAGCCAAATCTCTACTGGGTTGGCTTGCTTGTACCAACTGGACGCATTACGCCAGCCCAAATTCGCGAAGCAGCTCGCTTATCACGTGAATATGGCCAAAGCGAAATTCGCCTAACCCACAGCCAAAACTTGCTGTTGCCCTACATTCCTGAAGCGCGGTTAGATGCCTTACTGGCTGAGCCGTTGTTGCAAGAATTGCAGCCAAATGGCCCACGTATCCAACGCACAGTCGTTGCTTGTACTGGGTTGCCCTACTGCAACTTTGCTACAATCGAAACCAAAGAAGCTGCTTGGCAATTGGCTGGAGCATTGGATCAAAAAGTTGAGCTTGATGTGCCGTTGCGCATCCATCTTTCGGCTTGCCCACACTCGTGTAGCCAACATAGCATCGCCGATATTGGATTACAGGGCGGCGTGATTCGCAACCCTGATGGCAGCAAAAATAAGCTACCAGCCACCGATATTCTGCTCGGCGGAGCTTTGGGCGACGATGCAACAATTGGCCGACGGGTGGCAACCAAAGTGCCATGGTCAGAATTGGCCGATCGTTTGGGCAACTTGGTCACCACCTACCAAGCCCAACGTACCAGCCCTGAAGATCAGTTCCGCCATTGGGCCAAGCGCCAAACCGACGACCAACTGCGGGTTTATCTTGGCTTTGGCGAGCCAGAAACCGAAGAAGGCGTGTGGACGGAAGAAGGCTCGTGGAATAAAAGTCGCTAGCAGATTCCCTCACCCCCAACCCCTCTCCCACTGCGGCGGGAGAGGGGAGTTTACAAGCGTAGGTCGCTACCCTTTTACCAATGATCTGGTAGTTCATCGGTGGATGCATAAATATCCCTGATTGAACTTGAGAGGGTGCAGGGGGATTAAAGCCCC
>NZ_DOPT01000094.1:161759-163826 GCF_003512625.1 Herpetosiphon sp.
GAGGCGGGACGGAAGGGTGGTAAACAACCAATTCTTGGTTAAAAAACCGCTCCTTGAAAGCGATGGGTTAAGTGAGGGCATCGAACATGGCGCAAATTCGATAGAAATCGGCTGATGTATTGCTACGCAAAACCAGAATTGTTGATTATACTGGGCCTGCCCACATGATTTGCAATGTTGCTTTTGCCCAACCACTGCTGTTTGGCGCTGACCATTTTGGTTGGCGACTAAAGGCTGATCGCTATGATTTATCGCATGAACAACAGCCAGCATGCCCTCACCCCCTAGACCCCTCTCCCGCCCAGCAGGCGAGGGAGAACATTGCGCGGAGTAATCCCACTCCCCTCTCCCACTGCGGTAGGCGAGGGGCTGGGGGTGAGGGAACGAGCACTGATTGTTAACCCAATGAATCATTACAGCTAATTATTATGTACCCAATAGTCTTGACCAATTTAGCCCAACAGCGTTGTGTGGTCGTTGGTGGCGGTGCGGTTGCCGAACGTAAAGTTGCTGGATTAATCACTGGTGGCGCAAATCCAATTGTGATCAGCCCTCAACTAACGCCACAACTGCAACACTGGCAAGCTAGCAACCAAATTCAGCATCTTGCCCGTGAATATCAATTTGGTGATTGTGAAGCCGCATTTTTGGTTGTTGCCGCAACCAATCAACGCTTGGTCAATCAGCAAATTGCCCACGAATGCCACAACCGCCCAATCCTCCTCAATATCGCCGATGCTGCTGAAGAGGGGAATTTCATCACAACCGCCAACCATCGTCAAGGCTCGTTGTTATTTAGCGTCAGTAGCAGTGGGGCTAGCCCAGCCTTAAGTCGCTACTTACGCCAACAGCTCAGTAATTATTTTGATCAACGGTATGCTACGCTGGCCCAAATTGTCGCAGCTCAACGCGCCGAACTTGCGACACTAACCACGACAGAACGTGAGCAATATTTTGATCAATTGCTGGTTGAATTAGCCCAACAGCCGCCGACGCTCAATCACTTGCCAACGGAGGATCTATGACACGCGAAGGATTTGTTGCATTAGTCGGGGCTGGTCCAGGCTCCGCCGATTTAATTACCGTCAAAGGGTTGCGCCGTTTGCAAAGTGCCGATGTCGTGGTATTCGATGCCTTGGTGTTGCCCGAATTATTGGCCGAAGCTCGTAGCGATGCCGAGTTGATTCCGGCTGGCAAGCGTGGCGGCCAACATTCCGTCAGCCAAGATTGGATCAACGCAACCTTGATTGAGCACGCTCAGCAAGGTAAATTGGTGGTTCGACTCAAAGGCGGCGATCCATTTGTATTTGGGCGCGGTGGCGAGGAAGCTGCTGCCTTGAGCGCTGCCGGAATTGCATGGGAAGTTGTGCCCGGCATTTCTTCGGCGATTGCGGCCCCTGCCTATGCGGGCATTCCAGTGACTCATCGCGATGTGGCTTCATCGGTTGTCTTTGTGACAGGTCATGAAGATCCAACCAAGCCAACCAGCCGCATCAATTGGCAAGCCTTGGCCCAAGGTGTTGATACCTTGGTCTTTTTGATGGGAATTACGCGAATCAACCACACAGTTGCCAGTTTGATTGCCAATGGTCGCCCTGCCGATACTCCAACGGCGGTGATTCGCTGGGGCACAACTGCTGATCAAAAAACGGTGGTCGCACCACTTGATCAAATTGAGGCTGCGGTTAAAGCGGCTGGCATCGGCGCACCAGCGATTTTAATTGTGGGCGAAGTTGTGGCGTTGCGTGAACAACTTAATTGGTTTGAATCGACAGTGCTTGAAATGCCCGAAGTTGTCCGAGCATTTGCCTAAGCAAGAGCATAGAGCAAAGAACATTGAACATAGCGATCGGGCTAGCAATAGCCTGATCTTTTTTTAACGCAGGGGATACATGGCTAGTGGCTGAAGGCTCTAGGATATCGCAACAACCTTAAGTATTTTAAGAATCGACGCAAGTCAAAAACCGCTAGTCTAGCAATCGTCGTCATTCCTTGCCCCACTTCCGCATATAAGACGAGGGGAATCGCGCTAGGAGTGCTCCCCTCGCCCGCCGCAGTGGGAGAGGG
>NZ_DOPT01000094.1:163888-165527 GCF_003512625.1 Herpetosiphon sp.
CTCGCCCGCCGCAGTGGGAGAGGGGCTGGGGGTGAGGGAACGGAGAGTATTTTAAGAATCGACGCAAGTCAAAAGCCGCTAGTCTAGCAATCGTCGTCATTCCTTCAGCAGCCCACTCTCACTAGCAAGGTGGGAGTGGGCTGCTGAACCATAAAAGGTATTATTCAGCAATTTGTTCCAAGGCAGCCTGCACAAAATCGCGGAACAATGGATGTGGGTTGTTTGGACGCGATTTGAATTCAGGGTGGAACTGCGAAGCCACAAACCATGGATGGTCGCGCAACTCGACAATCTCGACCAAACGGCCATCAGGCGAGTGGCCACTAATCACAAAACCAGCGGCTTCCATGGCTTTACGATATTTGTTGTTAAACTCAAAGCGATGGCGATGGCGTTCCAAGGCTAATTCACGGCCATAGGCTTTGGCAGCCTTAGTATCGGGGGCTAAAATACATGGGTAAACCCCCAAGCGCATCGTCCCACCCTTATCACTAATATCCAATTGATCGGGCATAAAGTCGATCACTGGCAGTTTGGTGTTCGGGTTAAACTCGGTTGAGTTGGCATCGGGCGCATTCAAGGCAAAGCGAGCAAATTCAATCGTGGCACATTGCATGCCTAAACAAAGCCCCAAGAAGGGAATTTTGTTTTCGCGAGCATAGCGCACAGCCCGAATTTTGCCCTCGACCCCACGATAGCCAAAGCCGCCAGGCACGATAATCCCTTGGACATCGCCAAGCATGGTTACAGGATCAGCCACTTCAAGCTCTTCTGAAGAGACCCATTTGATATCAACTTGAATATCTTGGGCCCAACCAGCGTGGCGCACCGATTCAGCCACACTCATATAGGCATCGCGCAGTTCAACATATTTGCCAACAATCGCCACCGTGGTATGGCGTTTGGGTTGTTTGATACGTGCAACGAGTGAGCGCCATTCATCGAGCTGGACTGGCTGAGCAGCCAAAGCCAAGCGTTCGATAATTAAATCGCCTAAGCCTGCTTCCTCAAGCACCAACGGCACTTCATAAATCGAATCAACGGTAGGCAGAGCTACCACAGCCTCGTTGGGTAAATCAGCAAACAGAGCGATTTTCTCACGCATATCATCATCAACTGGCAAATCGGAGCGACACAACACCACGGCTGGCGAGATACCGACGCGGCGTAATTCGGCGATTGAGTGTTGGGTCGGCTTGGTTTTGAGTTCGCCACTGGCTTGGAGATAAGGCAACAAGGTCACGTGAATATACATCACGTTATCGCGGCCCACATCTTTTTTCATTTGTCGAATGGCTTCGAGGAAGGGTAAACTTTCGATATCGCCAACCGTGCCGCCAATTTCGACAATCACCACATCAGCATTGGTATTCTTGGCTACCAAAGCGACGCGGCTTTTAATTTCGTTGGTGATATGCGGAATTACTTGAATCGTGCCGCCGAGGAAATCGCCACGGCGCTCTTTTTGAATCACTGAAGAATAAATTTGGCCGGTTGTAATGTTGTTAACGCGGGACAAATTTTCATCAATAAAGCGTTCGTAGTGGCCCAAATCGAGGTCGGTTTCAGCCCCATCTTCGGTCACAAAGACCTCGCCATGTTGGTAAGGCGACATCGTACCAGGGTCAACATTGATATA
>NZ_DOPT01000094.1:165580-165874 GCF_003512625.1 Herpetosiphon sp.
GTACCAGGGTCAACATTGATATATGGATCAAGTTTTTGAATTGAAACGCTAATGCCACGACTTTTCAGCAAACGGCCCAGCGAGGCCACGGTGATTCCCTTGCCCACCGATGAAGCTACGCCGCCCGTCACGAAAATATACTTCGTCATTTACTGTGCTCCGCGTTAAATAAAAAATCCGCACTGAATATCATCAGTACGGGCCTTGATTATACCATAGATGGTTTGATCGTAGGGACAGTTGAATTTAGGCTAGCTGGTTTTATAGATTAACATGATCACCACCCCTCCGCCC
>NZ_DOPT01000094.1:165936-185677 GCF_003512625.1 Herpetosiphon sp.
TCACCACCCCTCCGCCCCGCCTCAAGGCGGGGAACGCAGGGTATTTTCATCCCCCTGCACCCCCTAAAGTACAATTTTTGGTTATCAACCGTGCCAAGATAAGCTCGAAATAGTCGTTTTGAACAAACTAACCAGCCTTAATCAGGGTAATTTGCTTCAACTGAAGTCATCACTTGGCGCAGCAAATGCTTAAGTTGCAGATATTCAGCAGCACTTAACCCAATCGCCTGAAAAATTGAGGCTGGAACATTGCTGGCCTGTTGGCGCAAGGCGCGGCCTGCCTCAGTTAATTGAATTTCGACTTCGCGCTCGTCGCTGGCACGGCGTTGGCGTTGCAAAAACCCCGCACTTTCCAGCCGTTTGAGCAATGGCGAGAGCGTACCCGAATCCAGTTGCAATTGTTCGCCAAGCTGCTTGACGGTCTGGGCCTCATGCTCCCACAACACCAACATCACCAAATATTGGGGGTAGGTCAAACTCAAGGCTTCCAAAAGTGGTCGATAGGCCTTGTTGATCGCCCGTGAGGCTGCATAGACATCAAAGCACAATTGCTGCTCCAATAATAAACCTTGCTCTGCTAAATCCATGGCTAGCCTCCTGTTTATGTTACCTAAATCACCCTAGCACGAAAATTAGCTCTTGACAAATTATATTGCGTGCAATATAATTGCTATCAATATAAATCTAGTGTATTTTTGGAGATTGATGATATGGCACTTAAAACCTTATATACGACCACCATGACAGCCACCGGCGGACGCACTGGCCAAGTAACCGCGCCTGATGGCAGCTTAACCCTTGATTTGGCCTCGCCCAAGGAATTAGGTGGGCCAGGTGGCGCGACCAACCCTGAGCAGTTGTTTGCTGCTGGCTATGCTGCCTGTTTTCATAGCGCCTTGAGTTTGGTTGCCAAGCATGCCAAAGCCGATCCAACTGATTCAAGCGTGACTGGCACGGTCAGCCTTGGGGCCAATGCCCAAGGTGGCTATGGTCTAGCCGTAACTTTGACCATCGATTTACCCAAAGTCGAACGCGAAACGGCCTTAGCCTTGGTTGAAAAAGCGCATACAGTTTGCCCATATAGCAACGCAACCCGTGGCAATATCGAGGTTGAGTTGATCGTAAAGTAGGGTTCAGGGGTTAGAGATCCGGGGCTAGTATGTTTGCAATCACAAAGAGCGTAAAGATCATAAGTAATTAAATAGCATTAACACAGAGGCGCAGAGAATCAATCAATTCTCTGCACCTCTGTGTTCAACTTGGGGTTTAGTTGCTTAACCCCGCCATGCGTTGCAAGCGCTCGGCAGTGGGTAATAGCGGGCAATCGTTGCAGTTACGGCCACCTTCAACTTGGTAGTACAAACAGCAACCACCACGCTGAAGAAACGTCGCACTCGCATCGCTCGCAGTATTCAGCTCAATATACCCAGTTTTACTGGCCTTCATGGCCGAACCTTTGGCTCCAACAAAGGCCAAGCCTTCTTCACAAGCAGCAGCAACTTGATCAAGTCGCTGTCCAACTCGCAAGAAAATGCCAGCACAGCGATCGGCAATGATGTTCCACTGGGCACGCTGGCCTAAACCTGATTGATCAGCGACCAATTGCACCACTGGCTCAAGATGCTGCTCGAATTGCTGGCGTAATTGTTCGCGCAAGCTAGCTTTATCTGCAACGACGGTTGCGCCAGCTTGGCTTTGATCGCCAGCTAAGCCGAAAAACCGTTGCGAAGCAAAGGCGATTGCGGCCTGATCGGCATTGCCGTTGCTAGGAAAACGTGCCAGCACATTCGCTCGATCAAGGTCGGGAATCCGTTGATCGATTAGTAAGCTGGCAATCGCTGCCCCAGCCAAATACCAAACATACGAACTAATAAAGAACGAGCCTGTCAAGCGACGCTTAGCTAGCTTGCGCGAGGCCGCAAAGCCTTCCAAAATGGTGCTTAGCGTCGCAGGATCGGTCAATGATGTCGCAGGCAACCAATCTGGCTCGTTTGGTTCGGCAATCCGCGCAACCAAGTATTGATCTAAGGTCGCGGCGCGTTCCAGGCTTTGGGCAAGTGGGCTACTTCCTACGCTCATACACACATCCTCTATCAATCAACGCTGATTAATTATTGTTTGGTTAAGCTTTTGACCACTCGTTGGGCCAAGACTTCGGCTGACAAAGGGCCACCAAAGAACCAAACGTCGCCACCCAAGGGGTAAGCTTGGCCTTTTTTGACAAACTCAAGGCTATCCCAGAAAGGCTTGACCGTGCCGCTAGCAAATGGGTTGTCATCATTGGCTACAACATACATAAAGTGCACATCGCCAAGTTGAGCCAGCACTTCGCTGCTAACAGTCGAGAAACCATAAACTTGGAACGCGCTATCAGTCCAGCCATTTTTGAGGCCAGTTTTGGCGATCAATTTGGCAATCATCGAGTTGTCGGTGAACAAACGAATTTCAGCGGCGTTGTTTGAGGTATAAGCTTGGGCCAAAACATATGGCGCATTTTCAAAGCCAGCGGTTGCCAAGGTTTGCTTGGCATCAGCGTAGGTTTGCTCCATCTTGCTCAACACAGCTTTGGCTTCTTCGGTTTTGCCCAATACATCAGCAATCGTGTTGAAGGTGTCGATCATTTCAGCATATTGATCGCCTGATTCAGGATAGGGATTGAACACCAAGGTTGGGGCAATTGCACTGTATTGGGGATAGTTTTTATCAGCATCATATTTGAGCGTGATGATCAAATCGGGCTTGAGTGAAGCAATCGTTTCGAGATTAGCTTCGCCACGCGTCCCCACATCGGTTGCATCTGGACCCAATTCAACTGGAACATCGACCCATGTGTTGTAAGCTTCGATATCAGCAACGCCAACTGGTTGCACGCCCAAGGCCAACAAGTTTTCGACGTAAACCCATTCGAGCACAACCACTCGTTGCGGCGTGCCAGTGATCGTGGTTTCGCCCAAAACGTGCTTGATTGTGCGTGTGCCAGCGGCGCTATCAGCCGGAGCGGTGGTTGCTTCAGCGGCGGCTTCGGTTGCAGCAGCGGTTGGTTCGCTGGCCGTCGTCGCGGTTGCGGCGGCTGCGGTAGTTGGGGCGGTTGTCGGTGCTTGGGTTGCTGCCGATGAACCACAGGCAGTCAAGATGCTGACCAAGCCAATTAATGCCAAAAATCGTTGCATTGTGCTTATCTATTCTGCTAGCCGCTTGGAACGCTCAAACGGCCAACGCTAAAAAATGCTTAGTTGCTTTCCGACAAGAGCGCTTCGGTGACCCGTTGGGCAAACACTTCGGCGGCAATTGGGCCACCAAAGGTCCAAGTTTGGCTATCCAAGGTATGTGCTTGGCCAGCTTTGACAAACTCCAAGCTATCCCAATAGGGCTTGATCGCGGCGCTCTGGAAGGGATCATTATCTTCTTCGGTTATGTAAAGCATATGCACATCACCAAACTGAGCCAACGCTTCAGTGCCAACCGATGAGAAGCCCCAAACTTGATAGGTTGGGTCTGACCAAGCGTTTTTCAAGCCCAAACGCTTGATAATTTCCATGACGGCGGCGTTATCGGTGAACAAACGCACTTCAGCAGCGTTGTTGCTGGCATAGGTTTGCGCCACCAACACGTTAGCATCGGCCAAACCAGCTGCTGCCAGTTGTGCTTTGGAATCAGCAAAGGTTTGTTCCATTTTGCTCAACACGGCTGCGCCTTCGGTTTCTTTGCCCAACACTGCGGCAATTGTGCTGAACGTCGTGGTCATTTCGTCGTATGGCTGGCCTTCGCCCTCTTTCAAATAGGGATTGAACATCATGGTTGGGGCGATGGCATTCAATTGATCGTAAATCGTTTCGCCCCGCAACGAGCCAACCAAAATCAGGTCAGGCTTCAAAGCAGCAATTGATTCAAAATCGGGTGCTGGATTTGCGCCGATTGAAACGACACTGGGATCAATTGTCAACGGCAAATCGACCCACTTGGGGTAATTTTCTAAGTCGATCGCACCGACTGGTTGCACACCCAAGGCCAACACATCTTCCAAATACATCCAATCAAGGGCGATCACCCGTTGCGGAACATTGGGGATGCTGATTTCGCCCAAGGCATGGGTGAAGGTGCGATTGCCAGAAGTAGTCGTTGTATCGCTAGCAGCGGTGGCAGTTGCTTCGACCACGGCGGCTTCGGTTGGCGCGGTTGTGGCCGTAGCGGCAGCAGCCTCGGTTGGAGCTGTGGTCGCGGTCGCTGCTGGGGCGCTAGTTGGGGTGCTGGCGGCACCGCCACAGGCTGCTAACACCGTCAGTAGCAAGCCACACGAGAGTAAACGGGTAAAACGAACCATTGAGGTTACTCCTAGAGTTAAGCGCGGTTGCCAACAGCATCCGCATGCAAGAGAGAATCTGATGCTTCCGCAGCACATAAACCATAGGGAATGCACAATGGCACTCCGCTGCGCGGATCGGGGATAACTTCAGCTTCGATGCCAAACACAGTGCGTAATAACGACGGTGTAATTACATCGCGCGGCGCTCCGGCGGCTTGCACAACGCCAGCCCGCAGCGCAATCACATGATCAGCATGGCGTGTGGCATGGTTTAAATCATGCACTACCATCACAATCGTGCGGCCTGATTGACGATTAAGCTGTTCTAAAAGCTGTAAGACTTCGACTTGATGCGCCAAATCCAAAAAGGTGGTTGGCTCGTCAAGCAGGATAATATCGGTTTCTTGGGCAAGGGTCATGGCAATCCAAGCCCGTTGGCGTTGGCCGCCCGACAGGGCATCGACCGCCCGATCGGCGAGCTCAACCATATTGGTGATTTCAAGCGCCGAGCGAACAGCTGTTTCATCAGTCGCCGACCATTGCTGAAACCAACGTTGATGGGGATAACGACCTTGCGCCACCAACTCACGCACGGTCAAGCCTTCGGGCGCAACCGGATTTTGCGGCAAAATGCCCAGTTGGGTTGCCAATTGACGGGTCGGGATACGCTGAATATCGTGGCCATCAAGCACAACTGAACCATGCTTGGGCTTAATCAAGCGAGCCAAACCACGCAATAAGGTTGATTTACCACAACCATTGGGGCCAATCAAAGCGGTGATCTGCCCAGCAGGCAGCGTGATCGACAACTGATCGAGAATGTTGGGGCCGTCGTAGCCCAAGGTTAATGTATCGGTCGCTAACATCACATCCTCACTTTGTTCGGGCATGTTGGTAGAGCATTGCCAAAAAGAACGGTACGCCAATCACAGCGGTGACCAAGCCACAAGGAATTTCGTTGGGCGCGGCAATCGTGCGGCCAATCCAGTCGGAAGCGACTAGCAGCAACGCGCCAAGCATACCTGCGGTTGGCACAAGCCCAGTGTGATCGGTACCAACCAACCGTCGCGCAACGTGCGGCGCAATCAAGCCCACAAAGCTGATCACACCCGCTACGGCGACGCTGGCACCAGCCAAGGCCACGGCTATGAATAAAATCCAAGCGCGTTGGCGACCAACATTGACACCTAAGCCCAAGGCCACATCTTCACCAAGATGCAGGCTATTGAGTTGGCGAGCTTGAAACCAGGCTAACGGCACAGCAAGCGCAACCCACGGCGCAAAGGCCCAAAAATCGACCCACGAGCGGCCATAAACGCTGCCCGTCAGCCAGATCATAGCGCGTTGCACATCGTAAATATTGCCAATCGTGATCACGAGGGTTGTGACAGCGGAACCAACCGCACTCAAGCCAACCCCAATTAACACCAAGCGCATCGGCGAATCGCCACCCTTGCGCCAAGCCAAGACATACATCAAGACTGCTGCGACTAGCGCCCCAGCAAAGGCCGCGACTGGAATCCAACGCGCTGGAAAATCGCGTACCAAAATTGTCAATACCACTGCCACTAGGCCAGCGCCCGTGTTGATGCCCATAATGCTGGGGTCGGCCAAGGGATTGCGGGTCAAGCCTTGCAACAATGCGCCCGACGTGCCCAGCGCCAAACCAACCAAAGCCGAAAGCAGCATGCGTGGCAAGCGCAGGGTGCGCACAATCAGCACATGCTGCGGATCGCCAGTTTCCATGCCGAGCAAGGTTTTAACTACATCGAGCGGGCTAATTTCATATTGACCAACGCCCATGTTGACCACCATAATTGCCATCACCAGCAGCGCGATAATCAGCGCAACCTTGGGCAAACGGCGGTCGATTCGCAGCGAAAACTTGCCAAACTTAGGGCGAATCGTAATCCATGGAAAAGTGTTCATCGTTGCACCCGCCAGCGTACAAGGTAGATAAACATTGGGCCGCCGAGTAGCGCGGTTACTACACCAACCGGAACTTCCATCGGGCGCACAATCACCCGCCCAATGATGTCGGCCACCACGAGCAGTAACGCGCCGCCAATTGCGCAATAGGGCAAGAGCCAGCGATAATCGAGGCCGACGATAAAGCGCATAATGTGTGGAACCAACAAGCCCAAAAAGCCAATCGGCCCAGCCAACGCCACCGCACTGCCAGCCAACAAAATTACGGCAATTGCCGCAATAGTTTTGACCCAGCCAGTGCGTTGGCCTAAGCCACGAGCCACATCCTCGCCCAATGACATTGCGGTCAGCGAACGGCCAAGGCTCAAGGCTAATATCATGCCAACCACAACGTAGGGCAGGCTTTGGCCGATTAAGCCTAAATCGCGACCCGCCACCGTGCCAGCCAACCAAAGCCGCACTTCATCAAGCGTTTGTTGGTCGAGAATCAGGATGGCGCTGGTAAACGAGGAACAGAAAGCCGTGATCATCGCGCCAGCCAAAGTCAATTTGAGTGGCGTTGGCCCGCCGCGCCCCAAAGAGCCAAGGCTATACACCAGCACCGCTGTTACGGCTGCACCAGCAAAGGCAAAAATCGAATACAAATTGAGGGTTTTGATATCGAAGAAGGTGATTGCTAAGACCACGCCCAAGGCTGCGCCGCTTTCGATGCCCAACAAGCCTGCATCGGCCAGTGGGTTGCGGGTCAAGCCCTGCATAATCGCCCCGGCCAAGGCCAAAATTGCCCCGACAATTGCTGCCACCAAAACCCGTGGCATGCGCAAGGTGCGAATAATCAGGTGTTGGGTTGAGCTGGGGTCATAATCAAATAACGAGGCCCAGACCGTGCTGGGAGCAACATCGGCTGCCCCAAAATTAATACTCAGGGTCATAATCACCAGCAAGAGGCCGAATGCTACAAGCAGGCCAATTGCTAAAGCCGCAGCGGCGCGACGTTTTGGTTTGGGCTGTGATGCTGGTTGGGCAATGGTAACCGCCACGTTAGTAACTCCGTCGATCAACCGTTTTTAAGCGCAATAAAACGACCAACGCCGTGCTGCTTGGCTCGGAAAATTGCCTATTGCTTAAACGGTTTGAGTAAACTTCGCCGCAATGTTCAGTTTGGTTGTGACAAAACTGAACCAATAAAGACAATTTAATCAGTGTTTATTGTCTTTATTGCGGGTAAGTATAGTCGCTTCATGGCATTTGTCAAATCAATCACTGGAATAAGTCGCGAGTAAAAACAGTTTACTCTATGTTAACCGTCTTTATTACAGCATTTAGCGCCAAAAACCCGCTCATTTGGTTACAATCCGACTACTTGAGCGCTACGGATGGCCGATGGCGATTGGTAGCCAGCCCTAGAACATAAACCAGTGATTTAGCGCATTCAAAAGGCCTAAATCGTTGTTTTTACTCGTGACAATAGCGTAAGATTAAAAGCAGCTAAGAAGGCTTTACACCCTGTGTGGAAGCCATGTGGATAAAGCTTCACCCAAGCGCAGCAGGTGTTTCACCTAAAGCGAGTTTTAAGCGATAATATAAAAGGTAAACATGCCACGTCGGAACAGATAAAGGAGTCAGTAATGACTGGGGTACTTTCTTTCTACCGAACATCCATCGGAAAGAAGGTCGTGATGGCCGTGACGGGTCTGATTGGCGTGGGCTTCGTCATTGGACATATGCTTGGCAATCTTCAAATTTATTTGGGAGCCGAAGCATTAAACAAGTATGCGGCATTTCTGAAGAGCACTGGCGAGTTGCTGGTGGTTGTGCGGGTTGTACTGCTTACCGCAGTCATTTTGCACATCATCGCTGCCGTGCAATTGACGATTGAAAACCGCAAATCACGACCTCAACGCTACGTCAAAAAACAGCATGTCGAATCGACCTTCGCCAGCCGCACCATGCGCTATGGCGGGATCATTCTGCTGTTGTTTATCGTCTACCACATTTTGCACTTTACAATTGGTAAAGCGCCTGGTGGGCCACAGCCGTTTGATGTCCACAATGTTTACAATAACGTGGTCTATGGCTTCCAAAACATTTGGGTTTCGCTCTTTTATATTGTGGCGATGCTCTCACTTGGCTTGCACATGGCTCACGGGGTTTGGAGCTTGTTCCAAACCTTGGGCTTAAACAACCGCCGGTTCAATCGGTTGCTGCGTAATGCTGCGCTCGGCATTGGCACCTTGTTGTTTTTGGGAAATATTTCGATTCCAATTGCGGTCTTAGTTGGTTTCCTAAAGCCAATCTAGTACAAATAGGTGACGCATTATGCAATTGAACGCTAAAATTCCAGCAGGGCCGCTGGAAGATAAATGGGATCAGCACCGCTTCAATGTGAAGTTGGTTAACCCCGCCAATAAGCGCAAATACACCGTTTTGGTGGTTGGCTCGGGCTTGGCAGGCGCTTCTGCTGCTGCTTCATTGGCTGAGCTTGGCTATAACGTGAAGTGTTTCTGCTTCCAAGATAGCCCCCGTCGCGCCCACAGTATCGCGGCGCAAGGTGGCATCAACGCTGCCAAGAATTATCAAAACGACGGTGATAGTGTTCGCCGTTTGTTCTACGATACGATCAAAGGTGGCGATTATCGGGCACGTGAAGGTAATGTGTATCGGTTGGCGCAAGTCAGCGTTAACATTATTGACCAATGTGTGGCCCAAGGTGTGCCGTTCGCCCGCGAGTATGGCGGCGTAATGGCTAACCGTTCGTTTGGTGGCGCACAAGTTTCGCGCACGTTCTATGCCCGTGGTCAAACTGGCCAACAATTGTTGATCGGCGCATATTCAGCGCTCGAACGCCAAATTGGCTTGAAAAAAGTCGCCATGTATTCACGTTGCGAAATGTTGGATATTGTTTTGGTCGATGGCAAAGCCCGTGGGATTATCACCCGCGATTTGATCAACGGCAAGATCGAACGTCACGCAGGCGATGCAGTGGTTTTGGCAACAGGCGGTTATGGCAACGTCTTCTACCTTTCAACCAATGCTAAAGGTTGTAACGTTACTGCCAGCTATCGCGCCTACAAACGTGGTGCAGCCTTCGCCAACCCCTGCTTTACCCAAATTCACCCAACCTGTATCCCGGTTGCTGGCGATCACCAATCAAAATTAACCTTGATGAGTGAATCGTTGCGTAACGACGGACGGATTTGGGTTCCCAAGAAAGCTGGCGATAATCGCGCCGCCAAGGATATACCCGAAAGCGAACGCGATTATTATCTCGAACGCAAATATCCTTCGTTCGGCAACCTCTCGCCACGCGATATTTCTTCACGCGCAGCCAAAGAGGTGTGTGATGAAGGCCGTGGCGTAGGCCCAGGCGGCTTGGGTGTCTATCTCGACTTCAGCGATTCGATCAAGCGCTTAGGCAAAAATATGATTGCCGAACGTTATGGCAACTTGTTCGAGATGTACGAACGCATCACTGGCGAAAATCCTTACGAAGTGCCAATGCGGATTTATCCCGCCGTGCACTATACCATGGGCGGCTTGTGGGTTGATTACAACTTGATGAGCAATGTTGAAGGCTTGCACGTTTTGGGCGAAGCCAACTTCTCCGACCACGGAGCCAACCGACTTGGGGCCAGTGCCTTGATGCAAGGTTTGGCCGATGGCTACTTCATTCTGCCCTACACAATTGGCGATTACATTGCTAGCGCCAAATTAGCCCCAGTTAGCACCGATCACCCAGCTTTTGCCGAAACCGAGCGCGAAGTAACCACACGGCTCAAGCAATTGCTCGAAATCAATGGCAAGCGCAGTGTTGATGATTTCCATCGCGAGCTTGGCAAAGTGATGTGGGATTACTGTGGCATGGCGCGGAATGATGCTGGGTTGCGCACCGCCTTAGAGCGCATTCCCCAGATCCGCGAAGAATTCTGGCGCGATTTGCGCGTGCCAGGCAGCGGCGAATACTTCAACCAAGAGTTGGAAAAAGCCGGACGTGTGGCCGACTTCCTCGAATTTGCTGAATTGATGTGCCACGATGCGCTGATGCGCACCGAATCGTGTGGCGGTCACTTCCGCACCGAAAGCCAAACCGAGGATGGCGAGGCCAAACGCGACGACGAGAACTTTACCTTTGTGGCTGCTTGGGAATACAAGGGCGTTGGCACCAAACCAACCATGCACAAAGAAGTTCTCGAATTTGAAAACGTTCACCTTTCAACTCGTTCGTACAAGTAATCGCTGAGGTGCTTCAATGAAATTAAAATTGCACATTTGGCGACAAGATAACGCCAAAACAGCGGGCAAAATGGTTAGCTACGATGCCAACCATGTTAGCCCTGATATGTCATTTCTCGAAATGCTCGATGTGCTCAACCAAGAGTTGATCACCAAGGGCGAAGATCCTGTAGCGTTCGATCATGACTGCCGCGAAGGCATTTGCGGTGCCTGTTCGATGGTGATCAACGGGATTCCCCACGGGCCACAGCGGGCAACCACCACCTGCCAATTGCACATGCGCTCATTCAAAGATGGCGACGAAGTGTATATTGAGCCATGGCGGGCCGAACCCTTCCCTGTAATCAAAGACTTGGCCGTTGATCGCGCAGCTCTCGACCGAATTATCGCCGCTGGCGGCTTTATCTCGGTTGGCACTGGCTCACCACCAGATGGCAACGCGATTCCAATTTCCAAAGAAATTTCTGATTTGGCGATGGATGCAGCGGCCTGTATTGGCTGTGGCGCATGTGTCGCTGCATGTCCCAACGGCTCGGCGATGTTGTTCACCGCCGCCAAGGTCTCGCACCTGAACTTGCTACCCCAAGGCGAGCCAGAAAAAGACCAACGGGTGATCAATATGGTAGCCCAAATGGATGCTGAAGGCTTTGGCAATTGTACCAACTATGCCGAATGCCAAGCAGCCTGCCCCAAGGAAATTAGCATTCAGTTTATCGCTAAGATGAACCGCGACCTCATTCGGGCCAAGCTGCGTGAAGGCAACAACGCTGGCTCTGGCAAAACTGGTGGGGCGTAGGATCTAGGGATCGATTGACGGTAAACGGGGATCGAGCTAGCACTAGCTCAATCCCCATTTTGGTTAGCCGCAGTGTGGCGATAGAGCTACTTGATTTTTAAGGCTTGATGCAGCCACCAGTGCAACCCCAGCATTAAGCCAATTTCGGCAATCAGCGCTAGCAATAATTCGCCACTCAACAATATCTCATGATTGTTGGCGCTGAACCGGAGCACGCCGCCAACGATAAAAGCCGTAAAAATGGTTTGTAATAGCAAGCTATATTTAGCCAAATCGCGCACAGCCAGCAGAATGCTCACACCAAGCGTCCCAAAAACTCCCGCCAAAAAGCGAAAATGACTATCATGGACGGCATACCGCAGATTTCCAGGCTCGGCAACGTGTGGCGGTGCGCCCTGCCAACCAAGCGTTTCAAAGCCACCCAGCCCAAAATCAAGGCTAATATACAAACTCATTAATCCAACCAAGACCAACACGATTTTTAAGCCAACTACGCTTATTCGTTGCATCAGTACGCTCCTAAATCAAACTGAAATGTGGGTAAGTAATCACACTACACGTTGACGTAGGGTTAACTGCAAGCCTGATTCATACTTGTTCATTTTATCGAAGTTTGGGTCCAAGAACTGTAATTCAGGACTGTGGGGTTGTTCAAAATCGTGAATTCTACTCATTTAACCATCCTCAAGCCTGATCAAGTATCTTTGACCAGTCATATAATGAGGGACAACTTAATGAGGGAGTCGTCACTTGAACCTAAAACTTTTCCCCAAGCACTATTATGCAGCACTCGAAGCTGTTGCCGAAACGCATCAGGCCGCGCTTCAAAAACTTATGACCGAGTTTGAAATCTATGCCGCAAACAGTGGTTTCAGCGAGTTGATTGTGACGTACAATCAAGCCCCAACTATCATCCAACGATGTGCAGAACAGGGGATCGCAATTTCAGCCCTTTCGTGGTGGTGTCATGTTACCCCTGCCAATCAAACAGCGTTTGGTTGCCCCCATGGGTTTGGTGGCCCAGTAACGAGGATTGGTCGCTTAAGCGAGTGCAACCAATATCCCGAGTTTGAGATTGTGCCACCAACAAATGGCTGGCCTAGCCAAACACAAGCAATTGCGTTGCATTGCGCTCAACAATTAACGAGCTTTATCGCTCAGCAATTGCCACTTGAGCCATTTTATCGACCTTGTTTACAGATTGGGCTTGCTTTAGCTGTGCCAGATTGGCAACGTAACGAATGAGTATAAGCTCAATCCCATAGTCCTTTTGTTCCAAAATCGATCACAATTGTACGAAGTAGATCAGCGTTGATCTGCAAATAGACCTGCTCTGAGGTTTTGAGCCATTGCCCTTGCTCAGGATCGTTGGTTGGATCAAGGCTTATACGAATTAATCGACGTGCTTGATCAGTTTCAACAACGATTGGGTTTGGGATAAATCGCTCGCCTGATTGTGGAATGGCACATTGAATTGCCCCACGCTTAGCATTGTACGGGACAACGATTGTATGATTTAAGCGCGGTTTAGCAAACAGATCAATATTTGCCACCCAACCTTGGGCATCAAGATCAATGGTTAATTGATGATCAACATTAATCGTATATGCCCATTGCCGTGGTAGCGGATTGTAGACTGAAATGATTTTACTTGAACGATCATAGTCAGCCAGTAATTCGCCAGTGCTATTAGCTGGCTGCACGATTGACACCTTCACCATAAATGCTCCCACAACTATTAAATCTTAGCTAGCGCCATCTACAAAATAAGCGCTCAGATTGCGTCTGATTATAGCAAACGCACTGGTTTGCGAGGCTGACCTGAACGGTTTGCTTTATAATTAAGGCCATGGTGATGCCAATATTAACGACTAAATGCTATATTCCAGTTCCGCGTTTGAATGGTGTCGTGCGTTCGCAGCTGCTCGAACGCTTGAAAGAACGTCATGATCGGCGTTTAACGGTGGTGTCGGCTCCGGCTGGCTTTGGCAAAACGATGCTTGTAAGTCAGTGGATTGCGAATTGCAAGCAGCCTGTCGCCTGGCTGACGCTTGATCAAAACGATAATGATCTGGCGCGGTTTTTGGTGTATCTTGTCGCAGCCTTACAAACAATTGAGCCAACATTTGGCTTAGAAATTATTCAGCGGTTACAAGCCCCAGAATTGCCCTCAACTGAAACCATCTTGTTCTTGCTGCTGAATCAGCTGGCGACAATTGAGCAACAATCGATTTTAGTGCTTGATGATTACCATTGGCTGACGGCCAAACCAATTGCTGAGGCCATGCGCTTGCTGCTTGAACGCTTGCCACCCCAATTGCAAATCGTTGTTATTACCCGCGAGGAGCCTGATCTGCCCTTGGCACGGCTTCGAGCACGCCATCAATTAACTGAACTGCGCGTGGCCGATTTACGCTTCACGGTCGCGGAAGCCCACCAATTTCTCAGCCAAACAATGGAATTAGATCTTTTAGCATCAGCAAGCCAAGCCCTTACCGATCAAACTGAAGGCTGGATTACTGGCTTGCAATTGGCGGCAATTTCCATGCAAGGCCAGCAAGCATCAAGCCCGCTGATTGATGGCTTTACTGGCAATCATCGGTTTGTATTGGATTATTTGCTTGAAGAGGTATTACAGCAACAACCTGCCGAGATCCAGACATTTTTGTTGGTTACTTCGCTGCTTGATCGGATGTGTGGCTCGTTGTGTGAGGCAGTTTTGGCTGCTGCTCCTGCTTCGGGCGCGGCAACTTTAGCCTATCTTGAACGTGCCAATCTGTTTATCGTGCCGCTCGATCATGAACGCCATTGGTATCGCTATCACCATTTATTTGCCGATTTGCTGCGCCAGCGCTTGGCGATTAGCTCATTAGGCCATGATCTGCCTGAGTTGCATCGACGAGCCAGTCATTGGTACGAGGCTCATGGATTTGGGATTGAGGCCTTTCGCCATGCCGCCGCTGCCAATGATGTTGCGCATATCGAACGCTTGATTGATCAGCAGCAGATTTCGTTACACTTTCGCGGTACGGTCACAACCTTGCTCGATTGGTTGGCAACTGTGCCAAAAAGTGTTTTTGAGCAGCAGCCCTCGTTGTGGTGGCGGCATGCGTCGTTGATGTTGATGCTTGGCCAAACCTCCGGTGTTGCCGAAAAACTTGCTGCTGCCGAAGCCGCGCTCCAAAGCTTCCCAGATGATCATCAAACGCGCAACTTAATTGGCCAGATTGCAGCATCGCGGGCAATTTTGTTGTTGGCTCAATACCAATTCGCGTCAACGCTGGCGCAATCGCAGCGAGCATTAGAATATTTGGCCGCTGATAATGTGTTTTCGCTGACCTCGGCCTACTGGACGTTGGGCTTTGGCTATTTGGCTCATGGCGATCGGGCGGCGGCACGCCAAGCCCTGACCAAATCTGTTAGTTTGGCCCAAGCATCGGGTAGCAGCTTTATCCGAATTTTGGCAACGATTGGTCTGGGCCAGCTGCAAGAATCAGAAAATCAACTGTATCAAGCCGCTGCAACCTACCAGCAAATTCTTGCATTGGCGGGCGAGCAACCGCTGCAAATTATCTACGAAGCCTACTTAGGTTTAGCGCGAATTTATTATCAATGGAATCAGCTAGATGCCGCTGAGCGTTATGCCCAACAAAGCCTTGATTTAGCCCAGCAATACGACCGCTTGATTGATCGTTCGATTATTTGCGAAATTTGGTTGGTGCGCTTGCAACTGGCGCGGAGAGCCAACGAACAGGCTGCGACCAAGCTGGGGCAACTGGCCCAAACGGTGCGTCAACAGAACTTTACTCAGCGGCTTCCAGAGATTATCACGACCCAGATTGGCGTGCTGTTGGCGCAAGCAGAGCTTCAGGCCGCCGCCGAATTAGCCCAAACAATTGATTCCCCATTAATTCAGGCGAAAGTTTTGCTCGCTCAGGCCAATGCGGCGGCGGCTTTGGAATTACTACAACCCTTGATCGAGCAATTTCAAGCCAAGGGCTGGCTTGATCAACAGCTGCATGGCTTGATTTTGCAGGCCGTAGCCCAGCAACAACAAGGCCAAAAAGCGCCTGCACTTCGTACATTACAAGCGGCTTTGGCCATGGCTGAACCAGGTGGCTTGATAAGAATTTTTATTGATGAAGGGCCAGAGTTGAAACAGCTATTGCGCGAGTTGATTGGGCGTGGGTTGGGTAATGCTTATGCTCGCCAAATTTTAGCCGCCTTTGGGCAAATGCCATTGATGCCAAGCGCTCAAGTTGCGCTGATCGAGCCATTAAGTGAGCGCGAGCTTGAGGTATTGGGTTTGATTGCTGCTGGGCTTTCGAATCAGGCGATTGCTGATCAATTGTATCTTTCGCTGTATACGGTCAAAGCCCATGTGCGCAATATTTATGGCAAACTCAGCGTTAATAATCGCACTTTGGCGGTGGCCAAAGCCCAAGAGCTTGCCATATTGTAAAGATTTACTGATTAGTCCTTTCCAATAGTTCTTTAGAGCTATGAGTTGTTGCTGCTCCATCGGCTATGCTGGCCCAAGCAATTATCGCTTGATGGAGACAACAATGAAACTTCAAACTGGACGAATCAGCCTTCCACACACTGCCGAGCAACCTCAACCAGATTTGGCTGGACTGCGTTTTAAATCGCGCATGGCTGGCGCAATCTACCTGTTAATTATCATTGGTGGCCTGTTTGCGGTGGGGTTTGTACCAGCCGCCCTGATTGTGGTCAATGATGCGGCAGCAACGGCCCTCAATATTCAAACCCAGCCGAGCCTCTATCGTATGGGTTTGGCAGTACATTTAATTATTGCCTTGTGCAATATTCCCTTGGCAGCGATTTTCTATGATCTGTTTCGGCGGGCGAACCAGAGCTTAGCACGAATGGTGTTGTTTTTTATTCTGGTGGCCGTGGCGATCGAGAGTGTCAATTTGCTCAACCACTTTGAGCCATTAATTTTGTTGCAAAGTACCCGTTATGCCAACGGAATGCCAACAGAACAACTGTATTTGCATGCCGCCAGCACCCTCGAATTGGAAACAACCGGCTTTAACCTGAGTTTGGCCTTTGTCGGCTGTTATTGCTTAACTGCTGGCATGTTAATTCTACGCTCACGGATTTTGCCGCGCTTCGTTGGGGTATTGTTGGCGCTTGGGGGCGCAGCTTATGTGATCAATTGCTTTATCAGCATCCTTGCTCCCCATATTGCTGCCAGTCTTTTTCCCTTCATCCAAATTCCCTCATTTCTGGGCGAAGCCTCAATTTGCCTTTGGCTGCTGATCAAAGGTGTCAAGGTTGAAGGATAGGTTGGTAAGTTCCCTCACCCCCAACCCCTCTCCCACTGCGGCGGGCGAGGGGCGTTCCAAGGATCATGATCGAGGGATTCCCCCTCGCCTCGCGTGCGGGAGAGGGAGTCAGGGGGTGAGGGCATGCCAATCGGCGGTAAATCCCATCCAAATCATTGTTAACAACCTACCCTTGTAAGTCTCCCACTGCGGCGAGCGAGGGGCATTCCACCCTTTATCATATGAACTATTGCAGCTAGCAAATATAGGAATTTCGATGAAAGCAATGCTTTTTTATGAATATGGCAACCCAAACGTACTCCAATTACGTGAGGTTGAACGCCCTTCGCTTCAAGCTAATCACGTATTGATCAAAGTCCATTCAGCTTCAATTAATACCCTCGATTGGAATCAAATGACTGGGCCAATCATGATTCGCATGTTGAATGGAGCTTTGCACAAGCCAAAAATCAACTCGCTTGGCTTAGATCTCGCTGGCTGGGTTGAGGCGGTTGGCCCGCAGGTAACTAAATTTAAGCCTGGTGATGCAGTTTTTGGCACAGCTCAAGGCTCGTTAGCGGAATATGTATGTGCAACCGAAGATCAGCTGGTCTTGAAACCTGCGAATGTTGCATTTGAGGCAGCAGCGGCAACTCCTGTGGCAGCATTCACCGCAATCTACGCTCTGAGCGATTTGGGCAAGATCCAAGCTGGGCAGCGGGTGTTGATCAATGGCGCTTCGGGGGCGGTTGGCAGCTTTGCCATCCAAATTGCCAAAGCCTATGGCGCTGAAGTAACTGCGGTCTGTAGTTCGCGCAATGCTGACATTGCCCAAGCGAGCGGAGCCAGCCATTGGATTGATTATAGCCGTGAGGATTTGCGCCAGCATCGTCAACGTTATGATCTGATACTTGGAGTCAATGGCTATCAATCGATTTTCACCTATCGTAAAGCGCTTACGCCGACTGGCCGATATATTGCAATTGGCGGTGCTTTACCGCAAATTCTGCAAGCGGTCGCTTTAGGCCGCATACTATCGCTAGGAACTAGCAAGACGTTGCAATTTCTGGGGGTTGCGCCGATTCGCCATACGACCTTATTGAAGCTTCAACAGTTGTTAGAGTCAGGCCAACTTAAGCCCGTCATTGATCGTTGTTACCGCTTGCCCGAGGCAGCTGAAGCACTGCGCTACCTTGGGGCTGGCCATGCTCAGGGTAAAATAGTGATTAATGTGCTTTAAATGATCAGCTGAATTTGAGCGGCTTCAAGTTTTTGATCGAAGCCGCTCAAATAATTAAGCTAAAGCCTCAGCCGCTGCCCTTCCGGCGGTGCGCCCAGAGAAAATGCAGCCCCCAAGGAAAGTGCCTTCGAGCGAACGATAGCCATGCATGCCACCGCCGCCAAAGCCTGCTACCTCACCAGCAGCATATAAACCGCTGATCGGCTGTCCATCTTGGCCAATCACCCGTGCCGAAAGATCGGTTTGCAGGCCACCTAAGCTTTTGCGGGTCAGAATATTCAAACGCACCGCAATCAATGGCCCAGCGCTGCGATCTAAAATTTTGTGCGGTTTGGCAACCCGAATCAATTTGTCGCCGATGTAGTTACGAGCACCGCGCAAAGCCGTAATTTGCATATCTTTGGTAAATGGGTTGGTCATTTCGCGGTCGCGTGCCTGAATTTCGCGCTCAATCGCCGCCGCGTCCAGCAATGGCTCTGCGGTCAGGGCATTCATACCTTTGATCAAATCGGCCAAATTATCGCGCACAACAAAATCGGCTCCATGGCGTTTGAATGCTTCGACTGGCGGAGTTGCGCCCGGTAAGACCCGACCGAGCACTTGGCGTACGCTTTTGTTGGTCAAATCGGGGTTTTGCTCCGATCCAGAGAGCGCAAATTCTTTTTCGATAATTTTTTGAGTCAGAATAAACCAGCTATAGTCGTAGCCAGTGTGCATCAAATGTTTGAGTGTGCCAAGGCTATCGAAGCCAGGGAAAAGTGGCACTGGTAATCGCTGACCAAGCGCATCGAACCACATCGACGATGGCCCGGGCAAAATCCGAATCCCATGGTTAGTCCAGATTGGCTTCCAATTTTGCAAGCCCTCGGTATAATGCCACATCCGATCAGGGTTGATAATCGTGCCACCAGCAGCCTCGGTAATTGCCAGCATGCGGCCATCAACATAATCGGGCACACCAGCAACCATGGTTTTGGGAGCTTGGCCCAGCCGTTCAGGCCAATTTTTGCGTACTAAATCGTGGTTTGCGCCGATACCGCCTGAAGTTACAATTACGGCTTGTGCATGAAATGTGAAGCTGCCGACGACCTTGCGCGAGCTTGGTGCACCGCGTGGCAGGCTGCTTGGCTCCAAAATATCGCCCTCGATGCCCGCGATTGCCCCGCCATTGAGCAATAATTGATTGACCCGATGGCGAAATTTAAGCGTGATCAAACCTTTTTGGGCGGCAGCTCGCACGCGGCGCTCGAATGGTGCAACGACACCTGGGCCAGTGCCCCACGTAATATGAAAGCGTGGCACCGAATTGCCATGGCCAATTGCCCCATAGCCACCACGTTCAGCCCAGCCAACCACAGGAAAAAAGCGCATCCCTTGATCATAGAGCCATTGGCGTTTTTCGCCAGCAGCAAAGGCCAAATACGCCTCAGCCCACTTGCGCGGCCAATAATCTTCAGGCCGATCAAACGCGGCAGTTCCTAGCCAATCTTGTAACGCTAATTCATAGGAATCTTTGATTTTGAGGCGACGTTGTTCTGGGGAATCGACGAGAAATAAACCACCAAACGACCAAAATGCTTGACCACCAAGATTTTGCTCGGATTCTTGATCAACCAAGATCACCTTTTTGCCGGCATCGGCTAGCTCAGCAGCGGCCACCAGCCCTGCCAAACCTGCTCCAACAATGACCACATCGGCATCATAGTGCATGGGTGCTCCATTCTGCTGCATTAGGTATTTGGTTGATTATACGCGATTTTGGGCACTACTATGCTCAAATTTGGCCAAGCTTCGCGGTTTGAGTGAATGGCTAAACAAGAAATACCCTCAAGCCAACCGCTCGAAGGTATTCTAGTAAATGCTGATGGTAATTGGCTAGTTAATTGTTAAGTCAAACCAAAAGATATCACCAAATGCTTGATAGTGCTAGCGAACCCTGTTTGTGCGGTGCA